>JAKSUC010000080.1 GCA_024413595.1 Bacteroidales bacterium | reverse complement strand
ACCACGTCTCTACGGTAACCAAACACAATTGTATAGGCGTTGCGCATGGTGTACAATCATTGCGTATTGTAGAGACGCGGTGCACCACGTCTCTACGGTAACCAAACACAATTGTATAGGCGTTGCGCATGGTGTACAATCATTGCGTATTGTAGAGACGCGGTGCACCACGTCTCTACGGTAACCAAACAACTGTTCATAAAATATCTCAATGAATTAATAGTATATAGCGAAACTTATTTTTTATATTTTAAACAAAAATCTGGAGATATAAGCAAAATCTGGATGATGTATCCATTTAAATTACAAACAAAATTCAAATAATCAACAAACAACAATATTCTAAAAATTATAAAAAGCACCAGCTCTCACCATAGGATTTTCACCGTAAGAGTTTTCGTCGTGAAGAATATCGTATGTAATTTCAGCATACAAAGATAAACTACCAACACAATAACGATAGCCCGCACCTATAGGACATTCAATTTGCCAAACACGTTTGCCTTCGTATTTTTCATAATTTTGAGCTTGAAGACCAGCAGTGGCATAAATTCCATTAAATATGGTATATGTAGCATAAACTCTAGCTCCGTAAGTGTATTGAGTATCATAATTTTTGATTTTATAATACGACATAAACGGAGCAATAGCTAAAGATAAATCATTGTTAAGAAAATTACGCCCAAATTCAGGCATAATGTTGGCTTGAACATTAGAATTTTGAGTACTAATAGAAGCACTTCCGCCAACAAACCATTGCGCATTGGCAATATTAAAAGTTGTAAATAATAAGGCTATTAAAAAAAATAATTTTTTCATAATTTTTAAAATTAAATCAAAGTTAGTCATCATCTTGGTCATCTTCGTCAAAAACAATGCGTATACCAGTTAATAAAATGTCATCAACTTGATCAAGTTTACCTTTCCATTTTTTATGACTATTATGGAAAAAGTCAGTCATAAGATTAGTTTCAAGTTTAGAACCTTCAACAATAAGGTTAGCAAAATTGTTACGTCCCATTTTTTTACCGTTTTCAAAACCAAACTGATCGGCATAACCGTCAGATGTTAAGAAAATCATATCATTGTTTTGTAATGCAATTTCATGATTAGTAAACGTAAAATCAGACTCTTTAGATATGTTACCTAAAGAACATCTATCAGGTAAAAATTTGTTTAATTGACCATCACGTACTAAATATAAAGGACGGTAAGCACCAGCGTAATGTAAAATAGTGTTTCTAGAATTTACAATGCAAAAAGCTAAATCCATACCATCAATGCCACCAACTTTAGAGCTTAAACTACTAACCGACTCGTGGAGTTTGTCGTTTAAACGTCGAATAATAGTGGCAGGAGTATCTTCAAGTTTAACAGAGTGAAGAATTTCGTCAAGAAACATTTTACCCATTAAACTAACAAACGCCCCCGGAACACCATGACCAGCACAATCTACCAAAGCAAAATATTTACGTCCAAATTTACGATTAATCCAGAAAAAGTCGCCACTAACAATATCACGAGGCAGATTTAATATAAAAACTTTTTTAAAGAAAGTTTCAATAAAAGATTTACTAGGCATAATTGCACTTTGAATAGTGTAAGCATATTCAATACTCTTAGTTAAGTCTTTGTTTTTTGTTTCAATTTCGTTACGCTGTTTACGAATTTCGTTTTCAGCATTTTTTAAATCAGAAATATCAGTTTCAACAACTACCAATTGATTAATAGTTTCACAATCCGAATTTAAAACAGGGGTTAAGGTAGTTTGTAGCCAAACTTGCTGTCCTCTGCAATTTAATTGTTGACGAGTAAAAGAAATAGAATTGCAATCTTTATAAACAGAACGATATTTTTGTAACGAAAAATCATCTTTGATTAATTGTTCATAATTTTTACCTTTAGAAGTATATTGTTGTAAAGAGCAACCATAAATTTTAGAAAAACCAATGTTAATCCATTCAATATCACCATTAGCATCAAAAATAGAAACAGCGTTATCAGTGTTTTTAACAGCAATAGAAAGTTTAGATAGTTCGCTATTTACTTTAGCTAAAGTATCTTGCGAATTTTTAAGATTATTATAAGTTTCTTCTAATTGGTTAGTTCTATCTTCGAGCAAACGTTTTTGAGAATTAATTTTTCTAAAGAAATAAAAGTTTACAATTGCAGTTTCAACATAAGTAGCAATGTTATGAATAATACTAATATGATAATTATTAAAGAAAAAAGTTCTAGGATTTAGAATAGACAAAACTCCAACAGTCATATCATTGTCAAACAATGGAATAAACACTGCCGACCCACACATATTAGTATCAGGACGGTAAACATCTTTGTCGATATAATCAAAAATTTGTTGTTTATAATCGTCTAAAACCACAGCTTTACCATTTAAAAAGCACCAGACATTCATATTATCAACAATATCAAGATTATATCTAGCAAAAGGCATTTTTTCGCCATTCATCACAAAAGTTGAAAAATCTAAACTATTATGAATAGCATTAAAAATACCAATACGAAGGTTGTCGGTTTCAAAAAAGTTATTTAATTCTTGATAACAAGATAAACAAATTTCACGAATAGTTAAATTTTTAATAATACATTGCCCCGCAGTACCTAATTGAGAAAGGTCTTTAACAGCTTTGTTAAGCGACTCTTTTTGAGTTTCAAGTTCATTATTGGCAGAAATTAAACCTTGAGTACGTTCATCTAAAGCAGAAAGAAGAGAATTTTTTTCTTTGTTAAAAGATCTTTTATAAATAAATATAATAGTAGTAGTTAAAACAATAAGTAACAAAGCATAAATAATGTATGCGATTTTAGAACGTTGAAATGGAGGTAAAACCTTAAATTTATAACACACCACATTACTAATCACATCGTCAGAATATTTAGCCCTCACTTTAAACACATAATCACCTTCACGCAGATTAACAAAATCAGCTTCACGCAAATTAGACCAAGGCGTCCAAGAGTCGCTATAATTTTCAAGGAAAGTAGAATATTCAACAAATTTTTTTAAATGAACATCAGCAGTGATACCCACAAAAACGAATTTAATTTGATTGTGATAATATGGCAAAATAACATTATTCACATTTTCAAAGTCCTGACCAGAAGAATAAATAGTAGAGTCGGCATCAATAATAATTTGTGCCATCTGACATTTTAAATCATCTGCAGGCAAAGAAAAAGCATCGTTTATTGCAAACAATCTGCAATTAGTAAGCAACAAAAACAATAATGCAACTAAGCTAATATACCGTGACTTTCTTTCCACGTTGCTAAATTAGTAAATTTTCACTTAATTAAATTCAATATATTTTTAAAATCACTTAAACTTTCTGTAAAAATATGTTTTTCAACAAAGTTATTAATTAACAAAACCGCTTCATTAATCCTCCATTTTTCATTACATTTTGGGATTGTATGGTTAGAAGAAGCTCTAATTTCTACAAAATTAACATTCTGTTGAATGCAAACGTAATGAAAAGCAGCGCTTTCCATAGTTTCAATGTCAGCAGGAAAAACATTTAATAATTCAGTTAAATAATTAACGTCAGTGTTAGTTCTGTTAACCGAATTAGCAGTAACAATTTTCAAACCAAAATAGTCAGCAAACAAATCCGCATTATTATTAATTAATGAACCGTTTTTGAAAGGGAACATATTTTTGTCTAAAAATTTAGAACCTACCAAAGGTTGAAAACATTTATTCTCATTTTCAAAACCAGTATCAGCGAAATTAGCCTTTTTAACTACGTAAATTTGAGGAATATCATTGTTTTGATTATAATCTCCACAAATACCTACTGCGAATACTACACAATATTCGTGCAAAAAAAGTGTCTTCGTTAAATAATATACAACAGAAAAATATCCAACGCCAGTAATTAATATGTCAATATAATTATTAAAATGGTGAATTTCACCAACATTAATATTATTAAAATCTAAGCCATTAATTTTGCTTAATTCATTTTTAGTAGAAGCACAAACCAAAACTTTACAGATAGATTTCATTTATTTAGCTATTATTTAGAAAAATACCTTTATTTTTGCAATCAGAAATTGTGAAAGCAAAATTAGAATTATTGTTTAAATAAAAAAATATAAGATTTTTTCAAAGAAATAAAAACCAATGACAGAATTTTTAGAAAAAGGCGCAGAAAATAATGAAAACACGCGCTATGTTAAAATAGAAAGGTATCATACTGAAAAAACCGACAATATAGCCAATTCGGTAAAAAATATCCTAACCAATCTAGGCGAAGATACATCTCGCGATGGCTTAATAGACACGCCAATGCGCGTTGCAAAAGCAATAGAATATTGCACACATGGCTATGAAGTGGATCCTGTTAAAATATTAGAAGGTGCAATTTTTAAAGAAGATTATAGTCAAATGGTTTTGGTTAAAGATATTGAACTATATTCTCTATGTGAACATCATTTGTTACCATTTTTTGGCAAAGCCCACGTAGCTTATATACCCAACGGATGTATAACAGGATTAAGCAAAATAGCAAGAGTTGTAGATGCTTATTCACGCCGTTTGCAAGTTCAAGAACGATTAACAATGCAAATTCGCGATTGTATTCAAAATGCGTTACATCCATTAGGAGTTGCAGTAGTGATAGAAGCAAGTCACTTATGTATGATGATGCGTGGCGTTCAAAAACAAAATTCTGTTACAACAACTTCGGCTTTTACAGGTATTTTTCATAAAAATGCTTCTACTCGTGAAGAATTTTTAAGATTAATTGGAAAGATAAGTAATTAATAATAAATAATTAAGAGCAAGTTTTAGTATCATTTGATACACAACTTGTTTCTTACTACTAAAAACATATGATACGCAATTTATTTTTTGATTGGGACAATACAATTTGGGATTTTTCGGCAAATTCAAAATTAAGTTTGATAGAATGCTACGAAAAATTTAATCTTAATCAATATTTTGGAGCTATAGAAAATTTTCTACCAATATATTACGAAGTAAATGATGGTTTATGGGCACAATATCGACAAAATATTATTACTAAAGATTATTTGATAAAAACAAGATTTAACGAAACATTTAAACGTTTTGGATTAGATAATTATGAATTGTCGATGCAAGTAAACGATGCGTATTTAGATTTTACAACCTACAAAAAAGAATTGGTAGAAGGTGCAGAACAAACACTTAAAACCTTAAAAGATTTAGGATATAAACTCTATGTAATAACAAATGGATTTCTTGAAGTTCAAAAACGTAAAATGCGAAATTCAGGTATAGAACATTTGTTTGAAGCATCTATAATAAGTGACGAAGCAGGAGCCTTAAAACCATCAAAACAATTTTTTGACTATGCGTTTAAAACCACAGGCGTATCACCAAACGAAACTCTAGTAATCGGCGACGACATAGAAGCCGACATTGCAGGAGCAATTGAATATGGTTTAAAATGTGTTTTCTTTAATAGAAAAGGTGTAGATTGTAAATATAAAGTAGATGCAGAAATAAAAAGATTAGAAGAATTGATAAATATAATTAAGAGTTTAAATAAAACTATTTAAACTCTTAATTATTAAGTCAAAACACTATTTTTTAATACCTAATTTTTTAGCCAAATCACTAGGAATAGCATCTTTGTGCACCATAATATCTATAGTTTTTAAAGCCACAAAAGCTTTAGTAAAATACCAAGTACCTTTGTAAGGATTGTCAGTACCCCAAGAATTACGTGCCATATAATATGGTTTGCCATTTTGATCTTTAGCAATACCAAAAATCAACATGCCATGATCATCAGTAGTTTCCCAATTGTCATAACCTTGTTGACGAAGTTCTTGAGTAACTGTAATTTCAGGTAAAGGTTTTGAAGTTAAGAAATCACGTTTTTCAGTAGTAGTAGATAAACCTGTCCAACGCGCCATATCAGAACCAAGCATTTCAGATGAATTAACATCAGGAACTTGTCCAATACCTTGACGAGAAAAACCTTGTTCAGAAACATCAGTACCCCAAGCAATTGGGAAACCTTTATCAAGAGCATTATCGATAATTTTCATCATTTCGTCTATTGTAACATTATATGCCATTTCCCAACGCCAATTGTCTTGAACTTCAATAACAAAAGGTTCATAAAAAGGATGATGTGTAAACGAAGTGATAGAAACATAATCGTCAATATTAATAGGTAACGACTCAGCAAAAGATTTTGGAGTATATTCCTTACCTTTGTAAGTGAATTTTTCGGGACATTTACCTAGATAATTATCATAAATAGCTTGTAAACCTTGTTTCCAAACTGGCGACAATTTAGGACGATCTTTTTCACCATCAACAATAGCTTTTACGTAAGCTTCAGCTACAGCGTCAAGTTCTGAATTGTTTGGTAAAGTATCTCCTTGAATAGAACCCATAGTAGGCATTGCATCTTGAGGAATAATACCATAATGTTTCCAACAATAAGCAACATCAGAAGCAAAACCTCCAGGCGAAAAAGAAACATCACCATGAGTTCTTACTGCTTTTTCGGCACGATCAACCATTGTTTTATTTACAACAAAAGCCTCTGAAAAATCATATTCACCTTTACCTAAACGTAAAAGTTCTGCTTCAAAATAAGACAATGTACTAAAACACCAACATGTGCTACTACGATATTGGTTTTTAACATTTGTTAGAGGTAATTCTTTAACTGTTGTAAACTTAAAATCGTTCTGCGCAATGGCAGGAACTGCTATTAATGCGGATAATGCTACCGCTACTATTTGTTTTAACATTTTAAAATAAATTAAAATTTATAATGGATATTTTTATAGTGGATAAAATAATTAATTCACTAAAATCATTATGCAAATATATATAAATGATTTAGATTTTATTATTTTTTTTTGATTAGATTAAAATTTAAGATTAAGCATGGTTTTCCACAAAAGATTAGATTTTTTTTTCAGTTATATTTTGTTAAATAAATAATATTGATGTATTTTTATCATAAATTTGATTACTAATAAAAATGGAATTAGCACTACAAAAATATGATTTTTCGGAAGTTGATAATATTGTAGATAGTTTTGAACTATTATCTGACTATATTATAGAAAATTTTAATAAAGGCGATTATAGATTTGATTATAGAAATAAAGAAATAAAATTATATAAAGGAGAATATACAATTTCAATAACAGGAAGCAATGAATATAGCATAGCCTCAAAAAAACAAAACGATATTTTTTCTTATAAAAAAAGTCATCAAATTTTAATGAAAATAAATGACATACATGTTAAAAAAGAAAAAGATAAGAGAATTTCTCGAATATCACTTTTTTCATCTCTTGGTATAATTTTATTCTTTATAGGGAAATATAACAATATAGATATTTTACAAATAATAGGAATTATCTCGGCATTGTTTTTTGGAATATTATATTTAATAAATATTATAAAAAAATATAAACAAGAAAAAAAAGGAATTTAATAAATCACACTCCTACCCTTTTATAAAAAATTATATCAAAAGATTTCAACATGACTAAGAAAAAAAAGGATAATAATATCAAAGAAACAGGAAAAGAAAAACATCATAACAATAATGTTGATTTTTCGAAACTTGATGATATATTAAATAGTTTTGACGAATTAATAAACCATGTAAAAAACAATTTTGTCGAAGATAAATATTCAATTGATTATAGAAATAAAGAAATAAAACTAACTGATAAAAGGGTAATTATAAGGATAGATAATATAGGAGAAAAATATATTTTAATATATGGTTCACTAACCATAGAAGAAGATAAAAATAGTATAAATAATGCACTATTTTTGATAAATAAAATAGGATTTTATGGTTATATTCAAAGACAAAAAAACAAAAAAAACAAATTTAAAAATCAAAAACTAAGTATAAATATTACTACATTATTATTAGTAATAACTATGTTAACAGCTCTAATAAGCAGTATTTTAGACTATAATAAAATAAGTGGAATATGCTTTTTAATAATTTTATTTTTGTTATTACTAAAGTTACCAGAAATATTTGAAGAATAAAAAAAATGCGGAAGGTGTATGCCATGGTAACAAAAATCAAAAATCAAAAATGAACCTTCCGCCAAAAAATCAAAAATAAAATTTTGAAATGTTTACTCTTAATTTTTATATATGAGTAATATCTAAATCCGATACAATATTAAACAAAAAAAAAGAGTTAATCAAATATTTTAAGTAAAAAATTAAATATTTTTTCAACTCTATTAAATATCAAGTATTTAAAAAACAATTATTTTTTAGGTTTACGCATAATAGCATAAATTTCAAAAGCAAAACCAAACAATACAACAATTGGAGCTAATGTAATACGACGAAAACTAAAAATGTCTTCGTTAAAAACATTAGGATCGTCGCTTGCGCCCCCAGCCATTAAAATAAATCCTAAAACAATAATTACAAATCCTATAATGAGAAGTTTATAGTTTTCTTTTCCAAAAGCAAAACCTTCTTTTTCTTCAAATTCTTCTTTTTTATTTTCTTTTTCCATAATTATTAACAAATTAATATTCAAACATTTTTATTGATGGACTTTCACCTAAAATTTCGGCACATGAAAAAAATGAAGTCATACTCACACCAAGAATTCCATGAAGATTTAAATTTTGTCCTGTTAACCAAAGATTTGGAATAGGAGTTTTTGGAGTTAACAAAGTGTAAACAAGACGATCATAATCTTTTGTTATGCCAAAAGCAGAACCATTTTCAGTGGCTGTATAGTCAGCATAAGTTAATGGTGTTGATGTATATATATTTTCAACAGCATTTTTCAATCCTGGAAGATATTTATCAGCTAGATTGATAAGTTGTTGTGATTTTTCAAATTTAAGAGTTTCATATTCTTCGCCACGATTACCAATTTTTGTACCAGCAAACTTTTCTACATCACTCCAAAGCATAGGAGTTAATAAATCAACGTTTTCGGCATATTCTTGATTGTTTTTTGGAACAGCAAAACTCACAAGAACACAACGTGGCAATTCAGAAGCAAGTTGTTCACCTTCTGTCCAAATATCATCAGTGTTATGAATATAAACATTTCTATTCAGATATTTAAACATTCCAGGTTTAAGTTTGATATTAACAGTAAACATACCAAAACCGTTTTCAAGAGTTGTGATACGTTTTTTATAAATTTTACGAACAAAGGAAGTATTTTCTGCTAATCTAATTGTAGATGCTGGATGAACGTTAGAAATAAAATATTTAGCTTGAATAGGTTCATTATTTTCTATTTCAGCAATTGCTAGTTTTTCGTTTTGTTCAACAAGATTAACAACTTTTGCATTTGTAAAAACTTCGCCACCTAATTTTTCTATACTATTTGCAAGAGATTGAGCAATTTGCATTCCGCCACCATTTAAACGATAGGCGCTTTGAATAAAAGAGCTGTTTATTTGTGCAAAAGTATAAAGCGGTAATTTTTGTTTGTTTAAAGATAATTTAGGAGAAGTTCCCGACAAAACATTTTGTAAAATTGGATCAGAAATAGTTTCGGTTAAATAGTTGTAAGCACCTTTACCAAAAAGCGACATACCAGCCATATTTTGTTCAGGATTATTACTAAAACTATCAAAAATATCTTCACCAACATGTTTTAAAAATTTTGTATATACATTTAATTGATTTACAGAATTAGGGAAATATTCTGACATCTTTTGGCAAAAATTATCATATCCATTAACAAACATGTAAGATTTATCATTAAAATAAACCTCATCAAATCCGTTAGTATCAAGTTTGTGCCAAGGTAAATCTAATAGATTAAAATATTTGAAAAGACGATAAAGTGGTTGGCCATTATCTAAGCCACCAACGTAGTGAAAACCAGTGTCAAAATTAGTACCTTTTCTTGAAAAAGTTTGCAAACAACCACCCAAAAGTCTGTTTTGTTCTAAAACACATACTTTCATTCCTTTTTTGGCAAGGATATAAGCGGATTGCAACCCACCAAGACCAGCACCGATAACAACTACGTCGTAATTTTTCATTTTTTTGAGAATAATAATTTATTTAGTGAAATTATTTTTCAACTAAAACTCCAGAAAGAGTCATAAACACAACTTCATCTTTAAAAATAGAAGCATCCATTTTTAAAGGATTGTTTTTATCAAAAGCAATTTTAACATTAAAATTAGGAGTATCATTTGGAGTAACCATTGCAGTTAAACGACAACGATCAATAGTTTTTAAAGTTAAACTTTTGCTTAATGCAACTTCAGCACATTCTTTAATAATCTGTATGTTGCAAACCCCAGGAGTAATATGTTTATCAGGGAAATGACCTTGATAAATATTATGTTCAGGATTTAGTTTTATTGAATAATTAAAATTATTATCAGCGTCAACCGAAGAACATTCAATAGTATAAAAATCTTTAATAAGCATAATAATAAAAATTGAAATTACAAACAGCTTTTAGGCAGAGGCATATTCCAACGTTTTTTCCATTCTATAAAAAAATCAGGATTAGTAACCTCAAAATCGCCATTTCTAGAAACAAAAAGTTGAGTAGTTTCAGCTTCAATAATTACAGCATTGTCGCATTTTCGTGTAACAATATATTGAAACACCATTTTAGCAGAACGCGCAGGTATATATGTAATTTTAATCTGCAAATTATCACCAATACGAGCAGAGTTTCTATATTTAATGTGCATATCCACAACGGGAGCAAGATATCCACTATTAAAAATGTGTAAATATTCGAAACCGAATTTAGCCCCAAAAGCCTCACGAGCATTTTCCATGTATTTGACATAATTACCATGCCAAACCATTTGAATAGCATCTAAATCATAAAAAGGGACAGTGAAATCAATGGTTTCAGAAAGAACTTGATATTTAGAATTATCAGCCATTATTTTTTGTCCATAAAAATCTTGATTTTGCAAGTAGCCACAATTTTGTCGTCCACTTTAGTAGTAGCATTCATCAAAGTGATATTTAATGCTTGCGAAACCACCGAAAGATAAGAAACTAAATTGTCACCAATCTTAGGCAAAAATTCAAGATTAAATTTTTTGATTTCACCAATATATCCCAAAGAAATAGGACGTTTGTTAATCCAATCATTATATCCTGCAAAAACAGCAGAACTTTGAGCAATGTGTTCAATAATACCAGGTTCACAAAACATATTGCCGTCAACAAAAATATTGTTGTCGGCAATAGTAAGACCGGTTTCAACATCACTATCTGATACTTGAAACAATTTATCAACCATCAAAATAGGTTCTCGTTGAGGAATAAAGGTCTTTATCTGTTCACCCGCATACATTACGGATTTTTCCATAATTAAGCGTTGGTTTTTTCAAAAACAAAGTCATAAAGGTTTTGGAATGTTTTAACTTGAGCAACACTCTGACCTTTGATTTCAACACCAAATTCTTCTTCAACAACAGCAATCATATCAACAAGGCTAAGACTGTCAAGTTGAAGTGTTGATTTGATTTCTTTTTCAGGAGCGATTTCTGATTCTTCTACTTCAAATTCACTTGCTAAAACTGAATTAATTTTTGCTATAAGTTCGTTTTTTTCCATTTTAATAGAGTGTTTTAATTAAAATACTTAATACCAATTTTAGGTGCAAATTTCAAAAAAAAATTTTGGGTAGGCAAATTTTTTTGATAAATCATTAATTTATTATTGTTATCTAGTGAAAAAAAATAGTAAGTAGTAAGTTTAAATATCGTAATAATTGCGAATTTACTTACTACTTACTACTTATAAAACACTACTTATCTACAAAGAAATTGTATAAAGTGTAAAAGAATAAGGAGCAATTTTTTCGCTCATTTTTGCTTTTATCACAACATTTTCTTTTATAGGAATAATTGGTTGAGCGTCAAAATTATTTTCATCGTTAGGATTTCCAGAAAGAGTTGTTTTTACAGCATCTAATTTCATTCCTTTAAAACGAGAAAGATCGATGTTTGCTTGACCAGCTTGACCACTTGCGTTACAAATTTTTACGTATAGTTTTTTAGCTTTAGAGTCAAGAATTACAGATTGACCAAGCAAATCAGAATTAGAAGTGAATTTTACACAATCACCATAGTAATAATCACCACTAGAAAGGCCAAACATTTGTTGTATATAATAACTACATGTTAGATAAGGTTTTTCTTTATCGAAGTAAATTAAATTTGGATTCCAATTGTTTGTGCCTTTACGAGCAAAAAGAGGTGCGTATGAAGTCATACAAACAACATCTGCATTTTTTTCAACATGCAATAAGTAAAGACCTTCAGCAAGTGCATCTATTACTTTTTTATCTTTAGAAGCATATTCTCCTAAATAAACTTTAGTTTTGCGATTACGAGGATAATTATCGTATTGACGTTTATGTAAGAAATATTCTTTAGGTTCATAATAATGTTCGTCAAGAATTGGCAATTGAAGTTCTTCTGCAAGTTTCCAACCTTCTATATAGTCTTGACTATCACTATGAGAACCAGGTCCATCTGTTCCAACAATAACAATTTCAGGATGCAATTTATTAATTTTGTTGAACATATATTTAAAACGTTCTTTAAATTCAGGAGTAATTTTTTCTTCATTTCCTAAACCTAAATACTTTAGACCAAAAGGTTTAGGATGACCAGCTTCAGCACGAACTTTTCCCCATTTTGTATTAGCATCACCGTTAGCCCATTCTATAAGATCAAGAGCGTCTTGTGTCCATTGTTCCATGTCAGACATTGGACAAGCGTCTTGAGCTTGTGTTGGGAACATATTCCAACCACCATTTGAACCTTGACAATTTACTCCACAAGGAAGAATTGGTAATGGTTGCATGCCCATATCTTCACAAAATTGGAAATATTCAAAATATCCAATTTCTAGAGATTGATGATAACCCCAAGTATTTTTTTGACCTTTACGTTGTTCTAATGGTCCAACAGAATTTTTCCACATATAAGTATTCCAAAAACCATCGCCACCGCCATGAACAACACAACCACCAGGGAAACGCATAAATTTTGGATGTAAAGCTTCAAGAGCTTCTGCTAAATCTTTTCTTAATCCATGACCTTTATATGTATCTTGTGGTTTTAATGAAATCATATCAACATCAACTTGTCCAACAGTTAAACTTAATATTTGGAATATAGCACTATCACAAGATGCAGTTGATTTTAAAGTACATGAATATTTTTTCCATTCTTTACCACTAATTTTTATTGTTGTGTCAGCAATAGGTCTAGGTTTGGCAAAAAATCCTCTTCCGGGCACAGATACCACAATTCTAATATCTTTATCAATTCCATCAGGATTACGCATAAATGCAGAAAAATCGTATTTTGCATTTTCTTTAACATTAATACCGTCGAAACCATCGTTTTCTAATCCAAAGCCAGTCCATCCATCATAATCATAAAAATGTCCTACACGTTCTGTAAATAAACGCATATAGTTTGGATTGTTTGGATGAATAGGATCTTGTTGTTTTTGTTCAATATATCCTAATGAGTGACCTGGACGAGATATTTTCCAAGCTGTTCCTGCACCCCAACCATCATGTTCGTTGGCATTATATTCAAACGAACAATTTTGAATTAATTGAGCATTTAATCCACCATCAGCAGAACAACTTATATCTTCAAAGAAAATACCTATAAGTTCGTTGCTGATTTGTTTACCACCTGCAGGAACTTGAGCCATTGCACCTAATGTTGAGGCTGTCAATAGCGATAATGATAATAATTGTTTTAACATAATTGTTTCAATTTGTTTTAAATAAAAATTAATAACCATTAGATTGGTTAGAGTTCGGGGGTAAAATTATTTTTTTTTTATGATAATTGAAAGTATTGAGTGATAAAAATACACTTATTTTTA
>JAKSUC010000008.1 GCA_024413595.1 Bacteroidales bacterium | reverse complement strand
TAAATGAAGAAACTAATAAATTGAATTTTAATGAAGGTGTTGAAAAAGGTAGAGCAGAAGGACGAGCAGAAGCAGAAACAAAAGCTTATCAAGAAAAACTTGATATGGCACGCAAGATGAAAGTTTTGAATTTATCTATAGAACAGATTTTAATTGTAACAGGCTTATCAAAAGACGAAATAGAGAAATTATAAAAAACTATTGTTGTACAAGAAAAACAGAAAATTGACTTTTTTTTTATAAAACTGACAATAGTATATTTCCAATTTTGTTATTTTTAGCGTTGAATTATCTTGAATAGTATTATTATTTCGCATTATATTCTAGAAAAATCTTTTATGTTAGATAATTGTGGTTTATGTGTAGATAATAAATTAGGAAATTTAGCATTAAAGTAAGAAAATATAAACAAGAAATATAGAATTACGTATCAAAATTATCTCATTGATTTAAGTTCTGAATTCCCCGAATTTGAATAAATTACACAAAAACTATTAGTAGAATACAAAAAGTATTTTGTTTGCACTATAATTTGATATCCAAATACGAAACCAAACAATATTGGAATATCATTTACAATTCATAATTGTTATAATTACTCATTTAATTCTTAATTGAAAAAACGCTTTCTTTTGCCAAATATTTTGCAGTATAACCAACGCCTTTAGCAATAATTTCTTCAGGAGTTCCTTCTGCAATTATTTGTCCGCCACCGCGTCCGCCTTCTGGTCCTAGGTCGATGATATAATCTGCAATTTTTATCACATCTAGATTATGTTCAATTATCACAACAGTATTTCCTTTGTCAACAAGTTTGTTTAAAACTGACATCAAAACTCGTATATCTTCTAAATGAAGTCCTGTAGTTGGTTCGTCTAAGATATAAAGAGTTTTTCCTGTATCATTTTTAGCAAGTTCTGTTGCTAGTTTAATACGTTGAGCTTCGCCACCAGATAATGTTGTTGCAGATTGTCCCAATGTTACATAACCCATTCCAACGTCTTGAAGCGCACGAAGCTTTTTTAATATTTTAGGAACGTTTTCAAAAAATTCGCAAGCTCTATTTATAGTCATATCTAAAACATCAGAAATAGATTTACCTTTAAATTTAACTTCAAGAGTTTCGCGATTATAACGTCGACCATTACAAGCATCACATTTTACATACACATCTGGTAAAAAGTTCATTTCAACAGTTTTTACTCCTGCACCTTGACAATCTTCGCAACGTCCTCCTTTTACATTAAATGAAAATCTACCAGGAGTATAACCCATTATTTTAGCTTGTGGCAATTCTGAATATAATTTTCTTATATCTGCAAATATATTGGTATAAGTACATGGATTTGATCGTGGTGTACGTCCTATGGGTTCTTGATTAACTTCTATTACCTTATCTATATTATCAATTCCAACAATTGAGTCATATTCTTTTGGCTCTTGTAGTGAACGATAAAAATGTTTGGTTAATATTGGACGTAATGTTTCGTTTATCAATGTTGATTTTCCACTTCCTGAAACTCCTGTTATCAAAACAAGTTTTCCTAATGGTATACGCAAATCAACATTTTTTAAATTATTACCTTTTGCACCAAGCAACTCTAAATATAATCCATTTCCTTTGCGATGTTGTTTAGGCATTTCAATATCTTTTACTCCTGAAATATATTGAGCGGTTATGGTATTAGTATTTTTAAGTTCATTTGGAGTACATTCTGCCGAAACAAATCCTCCTAAACGTCCTGCGCCTGGTCCTATGTCTATTACATAATCGGCATTTTTTATCATATCTTTATCGTGTTCTACAACGATAACAGAATTTCCTGTATCTCTAAGTTTACACAACGAATTTATAAGTTTATCATTATCTCGTTGATGAAGTCCAATACTTGGTTCGTCGAGAATATATAGAACATTAACTAATTTAGAACCAATTTGAGTTGCCAATCTTATACGTTGTGCTTCGCCACCTGATAAACTTTGTGCAGTACGAAATAAACTTAAATAATCTAAACCTACATCTAACATAAATCCAACACGAGTTTTTATTTCTTTTAATATCTCGGTTGAAATTTCTTTTTGTCGGTCGGATAGTTTTTCGTCTACATTTTGCAAAAATTGATTTAATTCTGCAATGTCCATCATCGACAATTCTGCTATATTTTTATCTGCAATTTTAAAATGTAGAGCTTCTTTGTTTAGTCGAAATCCTTTACATTCAGGACATTGTTTTTCGGTTGAATATTTTAATAATATTTCAGAACCGTTATCTTCTTCTTCAACAGAGTTTTCTAAATATTTTATAATGCCGTCGTAAGTAGACATTCCAGAACCATACATTTTCATCCATTCCATTTTGATAGGTTCTGCCGAACCATTTAGCACTGTATCTACCACTTCTGGCGGTAAATCTTTAAATGGTGTATCTAGTGAAAAATCATCACGTTCTGCTAATGCTTCCAATTGACGAAAAACAAAATTATCTTTGTATTTTCCTAAAGGAACAATTGCTCCTTTTTTTATGCTCAATGATGTGTCTGGAACAACTTTTTGCATATCAATCATATTAACCATACCCAAACCTTTGCAACATGGACAACATCCTGAAGGTGAATTGTGTGAAAAATTTGTTGGTGCTGGTTCGCGATATGATATTCCTGTTGTAGGACACATTAATAATTTGCTATAATATCTTGTTTCGTTTGTGTCGGGATTTAATAATAGAATAATATTTTTACCGAATTGCATTGCTGTTTTTACCGATTTTTTTAATCGTTCCATGCCTCCGCCTCCTGTTCCATTTTGAGGAACAACCACTTTGTCTATCACCATTTCTATATTGTGAGTTTTGTAGCGGTCGGTTTTCATGTTTACTATTATATCTTTGATTACACCATCAACACGTACTTGAACATAGCCTTTTTTTCTGATTTGTTCAAACAATTCGCGATAATGACCTTTACGACCTTTAACCAATGGAGCCAAAATTATAACTTTTTGTCCTCCATAATGTTTTGTTATTAAATCAAAAATTTGGTCTTCGGTATATTTTACCATCTTTTCGCCTGTTTCGTAGCTATATGCTTCGCCAGCACGAGCAAACCACAAACGCATAAAATCATATATTTCGGTTATTGTGCCTACTGTACTTCGTGGATTTTTGTTTGTAGATTTTTGTTCTATACTAATAACTGGACTTAAACCGGTTATTTTATCAACATCTGGACGTTCCATGCCTCCTAAAAATTGACGGGCATAAGAACTAAAAGTTTCGATATATCTTCTGCGACCTTCTGCAAATATTGTATCAAATGCCAATGATGATTTTCCACTTCCACTCAAGCCTGTTATTACTGTGAGTTTATTTCGTGGAATTGTTACGTCGATATTTTTTAGATTATGAACGCGAGCTCCGTAAACATGAATATTTTCTAGATCTAGACTATCTGTATCTATTACTTCTTGGTTATGTTGATTTAAATTTTCCAACCTTTTTGATTTTGATGGTTTAACTCCGCAAAATTATGAAAGATTGGTTAATTTTAAAATTATATCTCTTGTTTATTTTTTTGATTTTTCAACAGCCTTTAAACGTATGAAATTCAAAAATGTAAGTATGATGTAAAATTCAAAAACGATGAACGTAAAATAGTTGAATTTAGTATAGAACTTTCGTCAGAAATACGAACAATAGAGAAATTTATTGTAGAATAGAAATAAGGTAATTAAAAAAGAATAAAAACAAATCCCCTTATGATTTCATCTGAAACATAAGGGGATTTTTAAATTTTTGTAATAATTCTTAATTATTTAGAAGGGAATATAGTTCCAAATTTGGTACGTTTAAAAAGTTTACTAAGCCCAAAACCTACCAAAAAATAAGTAACTAATGTCACACCAGAAGCAATAGCTGTGTGAATAAAAAATTTGTCTTGAAGCATTGCAGTTGGAACAATTTTTCCACCAACGTATAAAAAGTTGTAGCAGAAAAATGCAATGGCAGATACAATTCCTATCAATACAAACCAAATTCTACGACGTTTAGCATCTTTAGGATATTTTCCCCCTTCGTAGGCAATTAAACTACTTATTAAGAATGCTATGCCTACAAATATTAAAGCAACAACAACTGATAAAATATAGGTATTTGTTATCAGTCCTTCAAGTTGCATTATGTTTTTATATTCGTAATTCATTTTTTTTATATTTTAATAAGGTAATGTATATAAATAATATGTGTAAATAATTCTATTTTGAGGATTAGCAGAGTTAAAAGCACCTAAAATGCTATTATACATACTACGATTTTCTTTAACTTTAGAACCTTGCCATACAAATTTATCAAGATTTTCGTTAGACGAATTAACAGATACATCTTTTAAAACTAAATCAATTCTCAATAAATTCATATCAGTAGAAGATAAACCCATACCAGAAAATTTATCATTTAGTTTTATACAAATTTCGCCATTTTGTTGATATATATTTTTGTCAAGAATAAACAAGTCGGGAATTGTATTGTTTTGTTCTGACGTAGCAAAAATTGTGTCAGCAATTAATTTACCATTCATATCATAACCTTCATAATGACCAGGAGTTAATAAAATAGGCAATCTATTTTCGTCAAGCAATTGTTGACCATTATCGTCGGTTGCAAATATTGGAGGATTAGCTTTGATTTCTTCAATTGTTTTAAATTTATTAAAATCATCGGTGATATTATTTACAACAATATCAATATCTTTGATATTATAAAATTCCATACCGCTAAAATCAACTTTTAAATGACTCAACAAAGGAGCTCCTCCTGGAACAAGATTACCATTGATATCAAAACTTTGACCAATATATTTATATAAATCTTTCCATTTGTTCATAATAAAAACAAATTCAAAATTTTCACCATTGATAAAAGCAGTTTCGTCAATACCAGCATTTTCGTTAACACCTCCATTTGTTACATTATATTCTTTTGTGATTTTAACATTGTTGGCAGTGAAACAAAAATGAGCATATTTATATTCTTTTGCTTCAATAGAATTTTCAAGATAGAAATTAAAATCAGAAACTACAGTATTATTAGAATTTTTAGGAATAAAGCAGATATAAAAAATATGTTTTTGTTTTCCAAATTCTAAATAATCAGTGATAAAAAATTCAATAGAATTACCAGCTTTTAACCAATTTTCAAATTCTTCTCGCGCCCAAGGATCATCGCGTTCACCATTTTCCCAAAGTTCACCATCGGTAATAAATACTGCTGCAAGATTATTATCAACTATAGTTTTTACAGCATCGTTTAGTGGTGCGGCATCTCCTTTAAAACGGTCGGTTTCTTTAACTTTTTTGTACAATTCTGTTTTACTAATGTTTTCTATTTTGTCTATTTTATTGTTGTTTACTTCAAAAAAATCGACAGACGAAAGTTTTATACTATTTATAAACAATTGATAAAAACCTAATGTATTGTTGTCTTTAAAAGCTGTTTTTATACTTCCTGAATAATCTAAAAAAATAGAAAAGTGTGATTTTGGATTAAAACAATTTGTTTCAAAATATGTTTTATGATATTTTTCTATTAAATCTTTAGGTTCTAAAGTAGTAAACGAACCATTATTTTTATTACACGAAATAGTAATAGTTGTAAAAATCAAAACTATTACAATAGTTAATTTATTGATAATTAATTTCATTGTTAAAAGTTTATTTTGAGATTTATAATTTGTGAAGATATATATATTTTTTGATTTTAGATACAAAAAATAAAATATTGTCTTTAAATTTCTTTTTTTTATTAGCAATATATATATGATGTCATTTTAGGTTTTAATCATTATATTTGCGCAATTTTACTAATTAATACTTTAAATCATGAAAAAGTTTTTAAACATTTTAATGCTATTATTAATAGCAAGTTGTAATAATTCTCAACAACAAAAACAAGAAACTAAATTTGATAAAGAAACCAATGCAGAATTTATTTATTGTGAAGATTTTTTTTCAAATTTAGATAGTCCATCTAACGAAAACTTTGATAATATTTTGGATACACTCAAAGTAATAAAATTAGAAACTACCGAAGCATCTTTGTTGGGATATGTTGTTAATATTAAATTTTCTAACAATTACATTTACATTTCTGACATTAACAATCAATTTATGATATTTGATCTTAATGGGAATTATATAAAATCTCTTAAAAAAGGTAATGGTCCTGGTGAAGTTAATTATCCTGGTAATTTTATTTTTAATAACTATACAAATGAATTAATAATTTTTGATAATAATCAGATAAAAAAATATACAGAAACTGGAGAATATATCACTTCTTTAGAAATGAATGATTTTCTTGTTGATTTTGCAGCATTAGATAATGGATATGTTTTATATATAGCTGAAATAAATAATAATTATAAATATAAAGCAAAAATAAATTTTACTGATTTTGATTTTAATATAAAAAAATCTATAACATTAGATGGAGAATATCCTATAATGTTTTCAAAAAGTTTTTATAAAAGCAATGATAATGAACTTTTTATGTCAAGATTTTATGATTATAATGTGTATAGTATCAAAGATACAACATTGCAAATTAAATATAAATATCAATTGGGTAAATATGAATATATATACGATGGTCATATATTAACCGTAGAAAACAAGTATAAAGACAATGTAACTGATAAATTTATTACAAATGGCATTTATTTAGATTGTAATAATTATCAATATTTTTCTTTTAAAAATGATGAAAGAATAGGTTATATATTAAGAAATAAACAAACAGGAAAAATGATAAATCCATTTTCATACAATGATGAAGTATCAAAATACTCATTTGTTTTGAATTGCATTTATTCATCTACAGTTTATAATAATTATATGATTAGTTTATTTATACCTGAATATTTTAATTATTTTAAAAGTGCCAAAAAATTATCACCCGATAATAAAATTTCACAAGAGGATATAAATAAAATACAAAGTCTTAAAGAAGACGATAATCCTCTAATATTCCTATTTAAATTGAAATAATTTCATTAAAATTAAAACCAAAACATCATGAAAAAATTAAATATAATAATATATTTCATATTATTTTTATTAGCTAGTTGTAGTGATAGTAATACTAAAAAAGCTCCATCTAAAATTGAAACAAAAGAATATTCAAGCAAATGTAATAATAGTATAATAAATTTTGAAGAAATATTATCAGATATAGAAGATAAAACAACCTATTATTTAGATGAATATATCGATACCATTATGATAATAAAATTAGAAACTAATGATGATGTTTTATTGGGTGATGCCAGCTATGTTAAATTATCAGATAAATATATCTATGTTAATGATATGATACATCATCAGTTTGTTATATTTGACCATAATGGCAAATATATTAATTCGTTAAAACATGGTAATGGTCCAGGAGAATTTAATTTCATAAGTAGTTTTACTCATAATAAGTATACTAACGAATTAATTTTGACAGATTATTCATCTATTAAAATATATTCAGAGTTAGGCGAATATAAAAAAAGTTTTGACTATCCGAATACAATTAAAGATATGATTACATTTGAAAATGGATATGTTTGTTATCAAACTCCATCATGGACTGACGAAGACCATAAAAGTAAACTTATTATTACTGATTTTGATTTTAACGTAAAAAAATCATTCTCATTTGATAGAGTATATCCTAGTATATTTGCGCCATATCAATTAAGTTGTAATAATGATACTATAATTTGTTCTATACATTACGATGATAAAGTATATTATATTAAAGATACAACAATTCAAGTTAAATATAAATATGAATTAGGAGATTATGCAATAAAATATGAAGATAATATAGATTTAAATTCTGATAAATACGAAAATGTTTCAGGAAAATTTATTGTTGATGGTTTATATGCAGAATGTAATGATTATCAAGAAATAGTATTTGATAATAATTTTAACCGTCATTCTATATTTAGAAATAAAAAAACTGGTAAAATGATTGGAGGCAATTATAATCCATCTTCTTCGGGACTTGGATTATTTATTGATTATTTTTATTTGTTGGGTACATATAATAATTATTTTTGTAAAGTGTTATCTCGTCCAATTGTAGATAACAAATATTTAGAATTATTATCAACAGGAAATCAAATTTCACAAGAAGACTTAACCAAAATAAAAGAATTTAATATGGACGACAATCCTTTAATTATACTTTATTCAATTAAAGGATTAGAATAATATAATTTTTTGTGTGAAAAATAAATACTGAATAGACTTTACAAATATTTGTAGAGTCTATTTTGTATAATATTATCTAACTATAACAAACATAATTACTTCTCTTAGTTAAAACAACAATCATTGAATTAATAAAAAAAAGAATAATAGAGAATAAGCAAAAAAAAGAGAATTGCTTTAAACAATTCTCTTTTTTATAAAGTTTTATAAAAAACTACTCATCTTTTTTTTCTTCACCATCTTTAGGAGTTGCTTTTTTGCGAGTTCTCTTTTTGGTTTTGATACCACCATCGTCTTGAGCAGGAGTTTCTGCTTTAGGAGCATTACCATCAGCATTTTCAGTTTCTTTTGTTTCTGGTTCATCTTCTTTGTCGTCAACAAGACCTTTAGCCAATAAAAGATTATACCAAACAAAAGCACGTTTCATATCAGAAACATACACTCTGTCTTCGTCATAATTAGGAAGAGCTTTACCAAAAGCATCTTTTAATTCATCGTTAGAAGCTTTTTTAGGATTAAAAGAAGTTTCTTTTCCACCAAAAACTTTAAACATACTTCTATAAACATCGGCAAGTTTAACGTCGCCATCGTTAGTGTAAATAGAAATATCTTCAAGAGCACTAATTCTTGATGAACCAAAAGCTAAAGTGCGTTTGCCATCAACAATAGATTCTACAATTATTCCGTTTGTCGCTTGTGCCACATGACGATAAAGACCTGGAAATGTGGCAATAGTAAGTATACCTTTAAGATTCATGTTTAATTATATTTATTTATTAGCGGTTAATTTCGCCATTTTTCAGAGCGCAAATTTATAATTATTAGTTTGTTTAAAAAAAAGTTTTATTCATCAATATGCAAAATTTAACGTCAAACTTTGGTCAATAAGTTATAAACGTTATATATTTGCCAAAAATTTTAGATTTATATTTCTAAAAAATAAAAAATGGAATTATTATAATAAGAAAAGACAATGAATAAAACAATTTTTTCAGTAGCAAAAGCATTTGCATTTGCAGTAGTATGTTCAGCTATAATGAGCTGTAGCAATGGAAATAATGGTGCATCTAATACATCAGCATCAGTTTCTTCTTCAGATATTGCTTACGTTAATATGGATAGCCTTATTGACAAATATGATTTGTATAATGATCTTAGTACACAACTAATGACCAAACAAAACGAATTAGAACAAGATTTTCAATCAAAAGCAAAATCTCTTGAACGTAAGGCATTAGATTTACAAAATCAATACAACAAAAACCTTATAACTCCAACAAGAGCTCAAGAAGTTCAACAAAATCTTCAAGTTGAACAACAAAAACTTATGAATTGGCGTGACGAAAAATTAATGGAACTAAGCGACGACCAATCTAAAATTTCTAAAATGGTTTATGATAGCATAAAAAATTATGTTGACATATATAATGCTGAAAAAGGTTATAAATTTATTTTAAGTAATAATCTTGGTGGTGTTTTATTATATGGTGATAAAAAAGCTGATATTACCGAAGATATTCTTAAAGCATTAAACAAAAGATATCAAGGTTCTACAACAACTCTTAATGTAGATTCTTTAGCAAACTAATTTTATAAATTTTTATAGATAGATTTTTGATTTTTAGATATTATTGTTTAAAAATCAAAAATCTTTTTTTTATTATGCAGTGTTTTGATACATATTATAATAGGTTTAATGTATTTGATGCTCACATAAAAGAATTGCCAAATCCAGAAACCAAAACAATAGTAGTTATTCCTAGTTATAACGAACCCAATATAGCTCCATCATTATTAGCATTATTAAAGTGTAAACCAACACAATATCCTGTTGAAGTTATAGTTGTTGTAAATTCTCCAGAAAATGCTTCCGAAGAGGTATTAAACCAAAATCAATCAACAATCGAAACTGTAAATACTATATCTTCACAAAACACTAGAAGAGATATAAAAATATATTGTATTCATCGCCCAAATTTACCTAAAAAGCATGCAGGAGTTGGCTTTGCACGAAAAATAGGTATGGACGAAGCCGTTAGACGTTTTGATCAAATTGAAAACAAAAGCGGTATTATAGTTAATTTTGACGCTGACAGCCTTTGCAATTATGAATATTTATATCAAATAGAACAATATTTTATAAAAAATCCTAAAAAAGAAGCAATATCAATATATTTTGAACATCCATTAGAGGGAGAAGAATATCCACAAGAAAATTATAAAGCAATAGCAAAATACGAATTATATCTAAGATATTATCTACAAGCACAAAAGTATTCGAAATTCCCATTTGCCTATCATACAATAGGATCTGCATTTGCAGTAAAAGCTTACGTTTACACAGCAGAAGGAGGAATGAATAGAAGACAAGCTGGAGAAGATTTTTATTTTCTTCAAAAAATAATACCACGTCAAAGATTTGGAGAATTAAACACTGCACAAGTTTATCCATCTCCTAGATGCTCAATAAGAGTTCCATTTGGAACCGGAGCTTCAATAACTAAAATGTGTACCGATTGTGAACAATATTTGGTGTATAATCCCGAAGCGTTTGAAATTTTAAAACGTTTTTTTGAAACAGCACATAATTTTAGAACAAACAATCAAGTAGATATAGATTCAAGACTAAAATTATATTTAGAACAAAATGATTTTTTTAAAGCTATTGATAATATGAAAAATAATAGCACAACCGAAAAAACATTTATGCAGAGATTTTTTACATGGTTTGACGCATTTAGATTATTAAAATTTTTAAACTATATACACGAAAATCAACTCTCAAAAATTGGAGTAGAGCAAGCATCACTTTATATATTAAACAAAATAGGAATATCAGAACAAACATTAGACACAAAACAATTGTTAAAAATATATAGAGAAATAGAGTTAAAAAAGCAAAAATAAAAATATAAAAATCATTATCAAATACGATAAATAAAAGAAAATAAAATAAATTATGAATTAAAAAATAAAAATAATTTTTGTAAGATAAAATAAATGACTAAATTTGCAGTCAAAACAGAGAGAGGGGACCTTTCAAGTCCCCTCATTTATTTGTAAAAAAACAATATGATATCAGAGCAAAGTATTAAAAAATTATTAGAAGAAAATTCAGACTTTAATGAATATTTTTTTGTAAGTGTGCATGTATCAAACGATAATGTTATAACAATAAAAGCCGACACAGACAAAGGAATAACCATAGATGAATGCGGTGAAATAAGCAATAAATTAGAAGCCTTATTAAATCGTGATCAAGAAGACTTTGAACTCGAAGTATCAAGTCCTGGACTAACAGAACCATTTAAAATATTACGTCAATATCAAAAAAATATAGGAAAACAAGTTGACGTTTTAATGATAGATGGCGAAAAACTACAAGGAACAATATCAAAAGTAGAAACAGAAACAGTAACTATTAAGGTAACCAAAACCGAAAAAATCAACGGTAAACGAACCAAAGTAGAAACTGACAATACCATCAGCTATGCTGATATAAAATCGACAAAATTAAAACTTACGTTTAAATAAAACTTCAGGCGGTTAAGAAAATGGAAATCAATAATCTGATAGAAACTTTTGCCGAATTCAAGGAACAGAAAAGTATCGACCGTGCAACAATGATGCGCGTAATCGAAGAAGTATTCAGAAGTATCCTTGCAAAAATGTACGGCACCGACGAAAACTTTGACATTATTATCAATATCGACAAGGGCGACCTTGAAATATGGAGAAATCGCGTAGTTGTAGAAGACTCTGATATGCAAGATCCCAACCTTGAAATATCTCTAAGCGAAGCTAAGAAAATTGATGAAGACTACGAAATTGACGAAGAGGTAACAGACGAAGTACCTTTCAGAGATTTTGGTAGACGTAATATTTTAACACTACGTCAAAATCTTACCGCTAAAATTCTTGAATTAGAAAAAGAAAAACTCTACGAAAAATATAAGAGTAAAATCGGAGAAATCGTTGCAGGCGAAGTTTATCAAGTATGGAAACGTGAAATTCTTATTCTTGACGATGAAGGAAACGAACTTCTATTGCCTAAAAACGAACAAATACCTTCTGACTTTTTCAGAAAAGGCGACAATTTAAGAGCCGTTATTTATCAAGTAGAAATGAAAAACGGTTCTCCTTCTATCATTCTTTCAAGAACAGCACCTACTTTCCTTGAAAGATTATTTGAACTTGAAGTTCCTGAAATTTGTGATGGTTTAATAACAATTAAGAAAATTGTTAGAATACCAGGTGAAAGAGCAAAAGTAGCTGTTGAAAGCTACGACGACAGAATAGATCCTGTTGGTGCTTGTGTTGGTATGAAAGGTTCTAGAATTCATGGTATTGTCCGTGAACTAAGAAACGAAAATATCGACGTTGTTAATTATTCTAATAATTCTCAACTTTACGTTCAACGTGCACTAAACCCTGCAAGAATTAATACTATCAAAATCAACGACGCTGATAAAAAGGCAGAAGTTTATCTTGATCCAGAAGAAGTGTCTAAAGCAATTGGTAAAATGGGGGCTAATATTAAACTTGCTACTCAACTTACTGGTTACGATATTGAAGTTTATAGAGACATTGAAGAAGGTGAAGAAGACGTTGATCTTGATGAATTTGCAGACGAAATTGAAGGTTGGATTATTGATGCACTTAAAGGCATAGGTTGCGACACTGCTAAAAACGTTCTTAATATTTCTCGTGATGAACTTATAAGACGTACCGACCTTGAAGAAGAAACTATTGATGATGTTTTGAATATTTTAAAGGCAGAATTTGAATAATTTTTTCTACCTTTGCAAAACATTGATACGTTATAAAATAAGATTTGCTGAAAAACTTTAATTTCCAATAATGGGACAAGATAACAAGGACATAAGAATTAATAAAATAGCTAGAGAATTAAACGTTGGTGTTAATACAATTGTAGACTTTCTTAAGAAAAAGGGGTTTGATATAGACAATAATCCTAATACTAAGATTGATGCTACTCAACACTCTTTACTAATTAAGGAATTTAGCTCTGACATTCAAGCTAAAAAACAAATGGAACGTCAAGCTGAAGAAGAGAAAAAAAGAAAAGAAGCTATTTCGGCTGAAAACGAACAAAAAAAAGCAGCTAATAAACAACAAAAAGCTAATACAAACAACACTCCCAATGACAAAAAGGAAGTTAAAGTAATTGGCAAAATTGATTTAGACCAAAATAATAAGTCTAAAAACAATAATCAACAAAACGAAAATTCTGGTAAAAATAATTCTGGTAACAGTAATAATCAGAATTATCAAAATAATAATCAGAAAAATCAGAATGTTCAGAATAATCAAAACCCTAAAAAAGAGGGTCAAAATAATAATCAACAACAAAAATCTGAACATAAAGAGCAAAGATTTGACAATCAGAAAAAACAAAATCAACAAAACCAACAAAAAAACAATAATAATAATAACAATGATAAAAATGTTAAGGTTGTTGGTAAATTAGATCTTGATTCTTTAAATCAAAAAACAAGACCTAATAAAAAAGATAGAAGAGATGATCGTCAAAATCAAGATAATAGAAATCAGCAAAATGATAAAAACAATCAAAATGCTAATAATTCTGTATCTACAAATTCAGCATCTTCTTCGTTAAATGAAGAACAAATATTTGCTCCTAGTTATACAAAAATCACAGGTCCAACTGTTCTTGGTAAAATAGAATTGCCCGACGAACATAAACCTACCTCTAAAAGTAGTAAAAAGAAAAAACGTCGTAGAATAGGTAAGGAACTTGTTGATATTCAAAACAAAGAAAGTCAACCTAAAAACGAAGGTCGCAACAAAGGAAACAAAAAAGGTAACAAACAAAACAATAACAACGACGGCGAAGAAAAAAACAATAACAATAATAACGAACGTCGTAATAAAAATAAAAATAAAGATTTTAAACGTAATAAGCAAGAAATCAAAAAAGACGTTACCGAAGAAGACGTTAACAAACAAGTAAAAGAAACTCTTGCTCGTTTAACAAATAGTAAAGGTAAAAGTAAAACTTCTAAACACCGTCGTGAAAAACGTGACGAAGTAAGAAGTAAAGAGGCTGAAAGACTTAATAACGAAGAAAAAGAAAAACAAATATTAAAGGTTACAGAATTTGTTTCTGCCAACGAACTTGCATCTTTGATGAACGTACATGTAAATCAATTAATTATGACATGTTTCGACCTTGGCACTACAATTTCAATAAACCAACGTCTTGATGCTGAAATAATTAGTATTCTAGCTTCTGAATATGGTTTTGAAGCAAAATTTATAAGTGCTGATGCCAATGAAGAAGAACAAGAACAAGATAATCCAGATGATTTAGAGTCTCGTCCTCCTATTGTTACAGTAATGGGACACGTAGACCATGGTAAAACTTCATTACTAGACTATATCAGAAAAACAAATGTTATTGCAGGTGAAGCCGGAGGAATTACACAGCACATTGGTGCTTACAATGTAACATTGCCAAATGGTCAACATATAACATTCTTAGATACACCTGGACACGAAGCATTTACCGCAATGCGTGCCCGTGGTGCCAAAATCACAGATATTGCTGTTATAGTTATTGCTGCTGATGACAGTATAATGCCTCAAACCGAAGAAGCTATCAATCACGCACAAGCAGCAGGCGTTCCAATTATTTTTGCTATCAACAAAATTGATAAACCAGCAGCAAATGTTGATAAAATTAAAGAAGAACTTGCAAACCGAAATCTTCTAATAGAAGAATGGGGTGGTAAATATGGTTCTGTTGATATTTCTGCTAAAAAAGGTATGAATGTAGATAAACTTTTGGAACGAATTCTTCTTGAAGCAGAAATGCTTGAATTAAAAGCAAATTATCATAAACCTGCAACAGGTTCAATTATAGAAGCATCACTTGATAAAGGTAGAGGTTATATAGCAACCGTACTTGTTGATAGTGGAACTCTAAAAATTGGAGATGTTATGTGGGCTGGAAGTCATTCTGGTAAAATTAAAGCTATGTTTAACGAGCGTAACAAAAAAATTACAGAAGCAGGTCCTGCTGAACCCGCATTGGTTTTAGGATTAGATGGCGCTCCAGAAGCAGGTGATAAATTTAAAATTATGCCAGATGAACGTTCTGCTCGTGAAAAAGCTAGTCAACGTCAACAAATTGAACGTGAAATTGGTGTTCGTACTCATAAACGTCCTACACTTGATGATATAGGTCGTAGAATAAAACTTGGTGACTTTAAAGAACTTAACATTGTTATCAAAGGTGATGTTCAAGGTTCTATTGAAGCATTACAAGATTCTCTTGAAAAACTATCAACAGAACAAATTGAAGTTAAAGTTATTCACAAAGCAGTAGGTCAAATTTCAGAAAGTGATGTATTGTTAGCAAGTGCATCAAATGCAATTATTATTGGATTCCAAGTTCGTCCTTCAATGAGTGCTAAGAAATTAGCAGAAAAAGAAGAAATCGATATTCGTTTATATTCAATCATATATTCAGCCATCGACGACATAAAAGATGCTATGGCAGGAATGTTGTCTCCTGAAATTAAAGAAGAAATTGTTGGAACAGCAGAAATAATGGAATTGTTCAAAATTTCTAAAGTTGGCACAATTGCAGGTTGTATTGTTAAAGACGGAAAAATTGTACGTAAAAATAAATGCCGCATAATTCGTGATGGTATTGTAGTTTATACAGGCGAGTTAGGATCTCTAAAACGTTTTAAAGACGATGCCTCAGAAGTAACCAAAGGCATGGAATGTGGTTTAAATATCGAAAAATTTAATGATATTAAAGTAGGCGATATTGTAGAATCTTTTGAAGAAAAAGAAGTTCAAAAATCATTATAGAAATAAATCATCATCCTTAATACATCCATCTATCATTCCATTCTCGGCGGAATCTGTTCCAGATTCCGCCTTTTTTGTTAATAATTATAAATACAAGGATTTGGTAAGGTACAAAAAAAGAGACTTTTTAAATAAAAAGTCTCTTTTTAATTTTAAATTCATTGACAATTTTTCAAACTACTTAACTGGTTCGTCGTCAAGAATGAAGATATCTTCGATTTTTACACCGAAATATCTAGCAATCTTAAGTGCTAAAACTGTTGAAGGAATAAATTTTCCTGTTTCAATAGCGTGAATTGTTTGTCTAGAAACATTTACTTGTTCAGCTAATTCAGCTTGAGTAATTCTCTTTTTAGCTCTTTCTACTCTTATGGTATTTTCCATCATGATGTTTTTTAATATTAGTTAATATTTATTATTATCTGTGGTAAACTAATTTCGTTGTTTACATTGGACAATGTGCCAATATCGTGCCAAAATGTAAATTATTAGAAAAAAAAATCTATTTGCCTATTTTTTTAACATTTTACTCATGGTAAAGTATTGATAATAAAAATAATAATAAAAAAAAATTTTTTACAAAACCCTATTTTTTTAATAAAAACAATACTTATTTTATATAAGAAATGCACTTTTTTTTGCTAAATTTTAGGTATTAGAATCGTTTTTTTGAAATTATTTCTTAAAAAATTGAATTTTTTGACAATACAAAAAAGCGCATTATGTAAATATAAAACAAAATGCGCCAATTTTAAGTTAATAAATTATTGTCAAATAAATAGAATTGAAGAATTCAGTATATTAGTTTCTCCTTTAATGTAATTATTTATATATTTCTTTAATAATTTTATCATATTTTTCAGTAACAACTTTTCGCTTAAGTTTTTGTGTTTGTGATAATTCACCAGTTTCTGAACTCCAAACATCAGCCACAATTCTAATACGTTTTATTTCTTCAGTTTTACCATTAAGTTTATTAATACGTTTTACTTCGTTTTCAATAGCGTCTATAACCGTTTTGTTGTTAATTATATCTTGATTAGAAATATTATTATTATTTATTAATATTTTAAGTTCATCAAAATTAGGAGAAATAATAGCACTTGCAAATTTTTGATTTTCACCGATAATCATAATTTGAGAAATCAATTTAGACTCTTTAAATTTTCCTTCAAGCATTTGAGGTGCAATATATTTTCCTCCTGAAGTTTTAAAAACGTCTTTTTTTCTATCAGTTATGTGTAAAAATTTTCCAGTAGAAATATATCCAATATCACCAGTTTTAAAATAACCATCTTCAGTAAAAACTTGAGCTGTTAATTCAGGTTGTTTAAAATAACCTTTCATAACATTGGGACCTTTTACTAAAATTTCACCATCATCAGCAGTAATAACAGAAACACCATTAATAATAGGACCCACCGAAGAAAATTTATGTCCAAATTTGCAAGGAATAGAGTGTGCAATAATAGGAGAGGTTTCGGTGAGTCCATAACCTTCTTGAACTTCGATACCGGCGGCCCATAATAATCGGCTTAGAGATAAAGGCAATGCAGCACCTCCACAGCCAAAAAATTTCATTTTGCCACCAAAATAATACTTCTTCCAGTTGTTATAAATGAAAGCGTTTAATATAGTGTGTTTAATGTTATACAAAATACCATTGGCGTTGAAATGTTCGTATTGTTTTCCTAGTTTTACTGCGGAGTCAAACATTTTCTTTTTTAAACCTGTCAGTTTTGCGCCATCTTTCATTATATGCTCTATAATTTTTTCTGCAATTCTTGGTACTGTGTTACAACCATTAGCTTGTATTTCACAAATATCATGTTCTATTGTTCCAAGATTTTGAGCATAATAAATACCTATACCACAATATTGATACATATAACAGAAACAACGTTCATAAACATGACATAATGGCAATATTGATATTATTTTGTCTTTGTCTTTGTCGAGTTTAGAAATTACATTAGATGCTGATGTAAAATTGCTTACAAAATTATTATGAGTAAGCATCACTCCTTTCGATAAACCAGTTGTTCCTGATGTATAAATTATTGACACAACATCATCGCTATTTATCGATTGTTTTAAAGTGTCAAGTTCTTTTTTAAAATAAATTTTACTCTTTTTTCCTTTTTCTATTATTGAATAAATATTTTCTAAATTATCTATATTAGAAAAAGAGATTATTTTTTTGATAATATTTATTTTTTTTGCAACGTTTTCAACTTTTTTGTAAGCAGAATTGTCTGCAACAAAAATAAATTTACATTCGCAATGTTTTAAAATATATTCATAATCACTTGAACTTATTGTTGGATAAATAGGAACGTGAATTGCACCAATTTGAGCAACAGCCATATCCACGAAATTCCATTCAGGGCAATTGTTCGAAATAGTAACAATTGTATCTCCCTTTTGCATTCCCATCGCCAAAAGTCCATAACTGAGATTATTTACATATTCGCGATACGTGTGATAATCGATTTTGTGCCATTCTCCATTTATTTTTGAAGCTAATGCATCTGTACGTTTATAGGTTTCACAGCAAAAATCCAATAAGTCAAAGATTCTTGTTACATTTAACATATCTTCTTTTTTTTAGTTGTTTAATTTATAGAATAAAAAAAATATTCGATTTTTTTTTCTACGCCACAAAGCTAAAATATTTTTCGAATATATGCAATATTCGAAATTATATTTTTTTTATTAATAAATGTTAAATGAAAGAAAATGAGTATTTTATATGTGTATATTTTTTGATTTATTTTTAGAATATTTATATTTATAAATTCATAGTCGAAAAATGTATATTTATAATTTTTATTAGATTTTTTTATTTGTTCGAAAATTTTGTTGATTTTATGACATTATTATTAATCATAAAATATCAATATTATAAAATTCATATTTATATTTTTGATTTTCTCTATTTTCAAAAAAACATTACATTTGCATTTTATATTATATAATAATTCAATATAAATTACATGGACGATTTTGTAATTGCTAATGGGCTTAAAGTACATTATAAAACAACAGGAACAGGACAAGATGTTTTGCTTCTTCATGGTTGGGGATGTAATACTGAGATTTGGAAAAACCTTCAAACAGGTTTAGAGACAAATTATAGAGTTACTTCTATTGATTTTCCTGGATTTGGAAAAAGTGAAGAACCTAAAGAAGTTTGGGGCGTTGAACAATATACTTGTTGTACTGAAGATTTAATCAAAAATCTTAATCTTGTTGATCCTGTTTTAATTGGACATTCATTTGGTGGTAGAGTTTCTATTTTGTTAAGTAGTAGAAATCACAATATTAAAAAGGTTATTTTAACCGACTCTGCAGGTGTAAAACCTCAAAATACTAAAATTTCAGTTAGTAGAATTTTTTCAAAAATGAAAAAACTGTCTACCAAAATAATTGGAGAAAAAGCAACAGAAAAATTAGTAAAACCTTTTGTAAATACCATGGCATCAGAAGATTATAAAAATGCGTCTGGTATGATGAAAGAAATTCTAAAAAAAGTTGTTGATGAAGATCTTCAACACGTTATGCCTCAAATCAAAGCTTCTACTTTGTTAATTTGGGGTGCTAACGATACTGCAACTCCAGTTTCTGATGCTAAAATCATGGAAAATCTTATTCCTGATGCAGGTTTAGTTGTTTTTCCAGGTTGCACTCATTTTAGTTTTCTTGAAAATCCTGCTTATTATCAATCAATTGTCGAAAACTTTTTGAAAAGCTAATAATTATGATTATAAATATTGCAATTGCTGTTTTGTTATGTGCATGGTTAATTATTAAATTGCGCTTTGAACTTCAAATGTTTCAACAAAACTCTTATAGAAACGAACGTTATGCCAAATGGCTCAAAAAAAATATTTTTGCTAAAGAACGTATCTTTGAAATAATTCCTATTTGGATTATTGCTATTGTTATTTTCTTTAATTTTAATAATTTATGGCTATTAAGTGTAGTTCCATTTTATGCTTTTCTTGCATATAAATTACTCACAAAAAAAACTAAACTTAAACTCAATTTTACCAATAGAGCTAAACGTTTATTTTTTACTTCTTTGGGAATTGTTGCTATTGTTTCTGTATTATATGCTTTATTTTCAACAACATGGTTGATGTCAATAATTTTTAGTGCGACAATTTGTGCATTTTTAACATTTGCTATTTTGCCACTAAGCAATATAATTTTAAAACCAGTAGAAAATCACATAAATAATTTTTATATCAACGATGCAAAACGTATACTTTCTGAACATAAAGATTTAATAATTATAGGTATAACAGGAAGTTATGGTAAAACAAGTACAAAACATTTTCTTGAAACAATATTATCACAAAAATATAATGTATTAATGACTCCTGGTAGTTTTAATACCACCATGGGAGTTGTAAGAACAATTCGTGAATATTTAAAACCTACGCACCAAATATTTATTTGCGAAATGGGAGCAAAACAAATTGGTGATATTAAAGAAATTTGTGATCTTGTAAATCCATCTATAGGAATTTTAACATCTGTTGCCGAACAACATCTTGATACATTTAAAAATATCGAAAATGTTCGTAAAACAAAATTTGAACTTATAGATAGTTTGCCAAACGATGGATTAGCTATTCTTAATGGTGATTATGAAATTATTAAGAATTTTAAAATTAATAAAAATGCGGTTTATTATTCATTAGAAGATAAAGGAGATTTTGTAGCAAAAGATATTGTATATTCTCAATCAGGCACAGAATTCAATTTTTATGAAAAAGGAGAAAAGAAATTTTCTTTAAAAACAGAATTATTAGGAGATTATAATGTTTCTGATATATTGGCATGTATAGTTTGTGCCTACAAAATGGGATTAACAACAGATCAAATTTCGTTTGGAGTTCATAAACTTCAAGCCGTTCAACATAGAATGGAAATAAAAGTTAATGCAGCAGGAATTGTTATTATTGACGATGCTTTTAATTCAAATCCCAAAGGTGCCAAAATGGCATTACAAGTTTTAAGTGGATTTACAAATCAACGTTTTGTAATAACTCCAGGTATTGTAGAACTTGCAGACCGTCAAGATTATTATAACGAAAAATTAGGAGAACAAATAGCAGAAAGTGTTGATATGGCAGTTCTTGTTGGTAAAAAACAAACTGAAGCAATTTATAAAGGTTTAAAAAATAAAAACTATCCTGAAGAAAAAATATATATAGCTTCAGATCTTATGGATGCTGCAAATCATGTTTATAGTATAGCACGTCCAGGTGATACTATTTTATTTGAAAATGATTTACCTGATATTTATTAAAAAAATTACGAATATAAGTCTACAAACTTATATTCGTAATTCTTTTTTTTAAATTATTCAAATATTCTTCGTAAAGGAGAATTGTCTAAAATATAAGGTAACAAATCTGATATTTTAATTTTAGCTTTATAAACGCCATCTGTGTAACTACCAATATCGTATGGTTGATAATAAAAAATAAAGTATTTATTATTGACGCAAAAATTATCTTCAATATAAATTTGATCTTTGAAAATTCCTTCGCTTTCGTCATCATTTTTATCGTCTGCTATTCCTATTGAAATAAAATATTTGATAATAAAATCAATTATATTTTTGTCACAATTAGGTTTAAATACATCTTCTTTGGATAGCAACTTATTGTTTTCTACATCAAAAATAGCAGGAACTGAAGCATACATTCCATGTGCGCCTCCTGCATATGAATAACAATTGTTTATTATAGAAACTATACCTTTATTATTATAAATAATTTCTTGTGTATTAACTTCATTATAAAGCAAATCATTGTTAGTGAAATCATTATCTTGAGATGTTTGATTTAAAATATTTGTATGATATTTATTTTTTTCTATCAATAATTTTTCTTTTAATTTCATCAAAGGATAAGGTTCAGGATTGTAAAAAGATCCATCAACATAAGAAGTTGTTTTTTCATAAAATGCTTTTCCAAATACATCTTTAACATCTTGTTTTACAGGATTGTTTTTATAAAATGCTGGTTGATAATATAAATAATTTATCATAATATTAGCCACACCTTTGTTTTCGGAATTTGATTGAAATAAAACAGAATCTTGTAAATTTGCATTTATTTCATTAAATTTTATACAATTAGAATAATCTTCTTTTAACAACAAAGTGTATTTTTTATTGTTTAAAAAACAAATTCCAGAAATACTATTATTAATAGTGTCGCCAAATAAAAAATCAGAATCAGTGTCAGAATTTCTTAAATCAATTTTTCCTTCATTTATCATTCCTTGAAGATGAAAAAAATCTTTACCATCTTGATAAAAATTGGCAATAACATCTGAATCATAAAACAATATATCTATTGATGAATTTATATTATTTATTTTTCCTGTATAATGTTTATAAACATTAGTGTATTCAGTTGTTTGTGCTGTTGCATTTGATATTGCTAACAGAATTACAAATAATGTTAATTTAGCTTTCATATTTAGCATTGTTTTTAAGATAGTTAAGATAATTTTGTGCATTTTTTATATAAATATTATTTTCAAATTCTTTAGGAAATAAATTTAGCATATATTGCAAATCGTCTAAAGAGATATTATACATTAAATTATTAGACAAAATATAGGCTGATACAGAAGATGTAACATTATTCTTGATGTATTGTTTTTGAAATTCTGTCTTTTCTATTTCAAGTTTATTTTTGTCGTTTTCTAAACTCAAAACCATTAAAGTGTCAAAATTGTCTTTAGCATTTTTTATCATTTTTTCAATAGCCATACTTTTATCTTCGTAAGCAGAATAAGATTGAAGAAAATCATTAAAAATTTTGTGACTTTGCGAACCTCTCACAACACTTTTTGATGGGCGTAAATAATTAAATTCGATGTCAATTTCTGAATTTTCAACAAAAATAGGGAAATAATCAGAACAATCTTGTGTATAAATAAACATTAATGTAGGATGAACAACATCTCCTTTAAATATAGCTTTGTTATGTTCTATTTTAGTAAGTCCTATTGGATATAGTGTTGTATCAACAAGTTGCCATAATGAAATATTTAAATTATTACAATCATTACATTTTATTAATATTTCATAATTATCATTATTGTTTTTACAACCACATAACAATATTAAAATTAATACAAAAGATAAATGAATTTTCATGAAATGTATAATTAAAGCTACGATACAAAAGTACTATTTTTTCAAAAAAAAAAATTATTTAGGTCTTAAAATATGCGTAATCTATATTTAATTATAAAAAAATAAACAAAATATTATTGATGTTAGAATAATTAATATAATTTTGTAACCAAATATAGATACAAAATACTCAACCTTAAAAAAATTAAAATATGAAAAATAAAATAAGCCATATATTACTAGTAATAGGAATAATCTTAAGTGTTGTAATTATCTGTACATCAACATTTCAATTATTTGTACATTCTAATAAAGAGGACGGAGATAGTTTGTATGTTGCCGAAATGAAATCAAAATATTCAAATTATTGTCCTGTTTTGCCAGAGGAAATAGATTTTTGTGGAGAACGTGTTCCTATAGAAAATTTTGACGTTCGCGAATCTTTAGAAAAAGAAATTATAAAAGTGATGTATTGGCATTCGGAAACTTATTTATATATAAAACGCGCCAATCGTTATTTCCCTGCAATGCGCAAAATATTAAAAGAAAACAATATACCTGAAGACTTTTTATTTTTATGTGTTGTTGAAAGTGGTATGGACAATGTTGTTTCGCCTGCAAAAGCTGTTGGATTTTGGCAAATTCTTGAAGCTACGGCTAAAGATGCGGGATTAGAAGTTAATGATGAAGTTGACGAAAGATATGATTTTGAAAAATCTACTTTAGCTGCTTGTAAATATTTGCGTCAAGCTTACAATAAGTTTCATTCGTGGACTTCTGCGGCTGCGGCTTATAATTGTGGACAAGGTGGACTCAACAAACTTATTAATCAACAAGGCGAAAATAATTATTATAATCTTAAATTATATACAGAAACAGGCAGATATGTTTATAGAATTTTAGCTTTTAAATTGATTTTATCTAATCCTGATGATTATGGTTTTTGTTATCGACAAAAAGATTTATACGAACCTATTGAAACAGAAACTGTTGAAGTTGATAGTGCTATTACTAATTTATATGACTTTGGTAAAAAATTTTCTGGTAATTATAAAGTTTTTAAAATACTAAATCCGTGGTTGCGAGATACAAAACTAACCAACAAAGATAAAAAAACATATAAAATTAAAGTGTTGGCAGATGGTGCGCGCGAAAAAGAATACGAAAAATATAAAAAATAAAAAGAAGAAAGGAAAATTTGGTATAATTATTAAAAGAATATTCCTTATTGTTGCAGTAGTTTTATTATTGTGGCCTATTTATTTTATTGTGTTATATAAGTATGTTCCAGTATATTATACACCATTAATGTTGCAGCGTTCAATTGAAAATATTGGAGTTGAAAATTCTCCAAAATTTACAAAAAAGTGGGTAAGTTTTTCAGAAATATCTCCAAATTTAACACGTGCCGTTATTTCGTCGGAAGATAATCTTTTTCAAAAACATAATGGATTTTGTTTTGATATGATAAAAAAAGCGTGGGCTGATATTCAATCAGGCAAACGTTTTAGAGGAGGTAGCACAATAAGTCAACAAACAGCCAAAAATGTTTTTTTATTTCCCATAAAATCATTTGTTCGTAAAGCCTATGAGGCCTATTTAACAATTTTGATAGAGAATATTTGGGGCAAAGAACGAATTATGGAAGTATATTTAAATGTTATTGAAATGGGACCAGGCGTTTATGGTGCCGAAGCTGCTGCTCAAACTTATTTTAATTGTCATGCAAAAAATTTAAATCAAAGTCAATGTGCATTAATAGCTGCATGTTTACCCAATCCTATAATATATAAGGTGTCTAAACCTTCAAATTATATAAAAAAACGTCAATCAAAAATTATTTCCCTTATGCCTAAAATGGGGAAAATTGAATTATAGAGATTTTTACATAAAAAAAATCGCATGTTAAAAACATGCGATTTTTTATTTTTTATGAAGCAACAATATTAATTTGCTGGAGTTTGTTGTGTTGGAGTTTGTTCTATAGGAAGAACAGGTACATTGTTTTGATTAACCAAACGAGTTTTTACAGCAGATTCTTTAGTTTCTGTATTTGTACGATGTACAACAACACTGCTAATAATACTCATAACAACAATTGCTATAACCAAACCCCAAGTATAGCTTTCAAGTTTGCTTTTTTGTTCTGCAACACCGCCAAATCTATTTCCTACACCAAAATTTGATGCAAGACCGCCTCCTTTTGAATTTTGTACTAAAACAATTAAAATAAGAAGAAGGGCTGCAATAATTATTGCTATTGTCAATAACTGATACATAATCCTTTAATTATTATTTTGATTTAATTTTTTTATTTCTTCAATTTTCGATGCAAAGTAATCACTTTTTTCTGGATTTTTCAAAATTAATTTATTATAAATAGTGATAGCTTTATCATATAATTTTTGAGTTGTGTATAAAACTGCCAATTTTTCAGAACATAAACCTTCTGGTTCAACGTTACTTTCTTCACCCATATCGCCCGAAATAACTTCTTTATTACGATCAATGCGTGGTGCTTCTTCTAAAAATTTGTCAATTAATTTTTTTTGATTTTCTTCATTACTTTTCTTTTCGTCTTTATATTTGTTTAAACGTTGTTTTAAACGTTCAGCAGCAGAAAGTTTTTTTTCTGTTTGTATAGGTTCTGCTTGTTTGATTTCAATAGTTTCTTTTTTCTCAACTTTTTCAACAACAGGTTTAGTTTCTGAAATAGTTTCGGTTACAACAGTTGTAGTTGTTACTACTTTTTCTATTGTAGTTTCAACTTTTTTCTCTGCTTCTTCTTTTTCCGCTTTGGCTTTAGCTTCCGCTTGCGCTTTTTCCGCCGCTTCTTTTTCCGCTTTGGCTTTTTCAATAGCTTCTTTTTCTGCAGAGGCTTCTGCTAAATTTCGTTTTTGAGTAGCTTCAACACTTTCTTTCTTAAGTTGGGCTATTTTTGTTAGGATATCAACCTTGCCAGTTGATGGAGCTTCTTGTTTTGATTCTATTGTTGGATTTGAAGATTTTGGAGTTGTTTCAACTTTAGTTTCTATTGTTTTTGTTTCAACAACTTCTTTCTTAACTTCAATAGTTTTTTGTTCAACAACTTTAGGTTCTGGAACCGAAACTTTTTGTTCAACTTTAGTTTCTTGAACTATTGTTTTTTGTTCAATTTTAGGTTCTGTTTTATCAACTTTTTGTTCAACAGCAGAATCTGCTTTTTGAACAGGAGTTACTGTGCGTTCAGATCTAGGTGTACGTTCAGGACGTTCTGTTCTTTCAGGACGTTCACGACGTGGACGAGCAGGTTTTTCTTCTTCTTCTAGCGATAAAGGAGAATCAACTTCGCCATTATCGTTAAGATTTGTAACAACCATGTTATATTTTTTCACGTCGTTAAGTGCAAACATATCATTTGCAAGATTATTATGACGTTCTTGTAATTCTTCGTATGAAGCAGGAGATTTATCTGTAAAATTTTTTACAGTTTTTTGAGCTTTTGCAGAATTCTTTTCTTTTTTCTTACTATCGTCACTCTTGTGTAAAATTTTATACAAAACCGAGCGATCTGCAATAAATAGAGTCTCAACCGGAAGTTTTTCTATGGCCACTTTCGGGTTAATTTTATTCAGAGCTTGCAAATACAACAAATGTGCAGTTGAAAAAAACGGATATTGTTTTGTCAACGATTCAATCTCTACAATATTACCTTCATTAAGTAGAGATGGATCTTGAAGGTACTTGATAAATAGCTTTGATGTTATCATAATAAGTCTTATTTGTGGCCGAAGCCTTTCCTAATATAATGATTTTTGATTATAGTTTTCTTTAATTCAAAAATGTTACCAATTAACAACAGAATCATTAAAAATATCATCAATAATTAAAGTTATAATCTCGTCAACAAGACTAGATTCAACAGAATTAAATGTATTTTTAACATCATATTCTGAATAACGAGAATAAGTTTTTTCAAAATCATTCTCAGAATCTGTTTCATTAGTAAATGTTACTTTTATTGAAATAGTTAATCTATTTTTTGTAGCCGTTCCTTTTGACGAAATATCTTGTGATGATATTTTGTAACCAGTAATTGTTCCTGAAAAATTTAAATCACCACCCGATGTTACAAGCGCCAAAGGTGTTTGACTCATAAATCTATCTTTTAAATCTTCTGTTATTTTTGTTGCTAAAGTTGGGTTTACGTATGTTGCTTTATTTACAAAATTTTCTACGGTAAAAGTTTTTGCAGAACCGTAAGATGCTCCTGTAAAAGAATATATTCCGCAACCCTGAAATAGTCCAAGTGATAATAATGCTAAAATTACTATTATTAATACTTTAAAATGTTTCATTTTGTAAGATTATACTCTTTTAATTTTCGATATAATGTACGTTCCGAAATTCCTAATTCTTGAGCTGCAGGTTTTCGTTTGCCATTATATTTTTCTAATGCTTTTTTTATTAAATCAAATTCTGATGCTGACAATGATAAATTGTCTTCAACAAATTCTTCTGTATCAACTACATTTTCGTTTGTGGGTAATACAGTATGATGTTCCGCAACAAAATTATGATTTATTGTTTGAAGATGATTTTCCATAACTTCTAAATTTCGGGTTGAAATATCGTATGGAGTAACATCTTCTTGTTGTCTATTGCCATGCATCAATTGCTGAATATCTTTTTTTAATTCAGCAATATCGTTTTTCATGTCAAATAATACTTTAAATAAAATTTCTCTTTCAGAATTAAATGACTTTTCATTATTTTCAGAAGTCATTAATGCAGGAACTTTTATAGTTTGATAATCAGGTAAATATTTAGCTAAAATATCACCTGTTATATCTCTGTTTTGTTCAATTATAGAAATTTGTTCTGTTATGTTTTTTAATTGACGAACATTTCCTGGCCAACGATACGAAAGAATCATTCTTTGTGCTTCTGAATCTAATCTTATAGTTGGCATTGCATAACGTTCAGCAAAATCAGATGCAAATTTACGAAAAATTAGCAATATATCATTGCCTCGTTCTCGTAAAGGTGGTATATTTATTTGAACTGTATTTAAACGATAAAATAAGTCTTCTCTGAATTTTCCTGTTCTAATAGCCTCTGGCATATTTACGTTTGTTGCTGCAACTACTCTTACATCTGTTTTTTGAACTTTGCTAGAACCTACTTTCATAAATTCTTTGCTTTCTAAAACGCGTAATAGTCTAACTTGTGTAGATAATGGCAATTCAGCTACTTCGTCTAAAAATATTGTTCCTTTGTCAGCCACTTCAAAATATCCTTTACGTGTTTCGTTTGCACCAGTAAAAGATCCTTTTTCGTGTCCAAATAATTCACTATCTATTGTTCCTTCTGGAATTGCACCACAGTTTACTGCAATATAATTTCCATGTTTACGTGCACTTAAAGAATGAATAACTTGTGGAATAAATTCTTTTCCAGCACCACTTTCTCCTATTACTAATACAGAAATATCAGTTGGAGCTACTTGTGCAGCTATGTCGAGTGCTCTATTGAGCATTTCGTCGTTGCCTATTATTCCAAATCGTTGCTTTATTGCTTGAAGTTCCATTAGTAAACTTTTTCGTCAAATTTCTAATTTACAAAGTTAATAAAATTGTTGAATTTACAAGAATTGTTTTTATTTTTTTTGTTTTAAATAATTACAAGGTATTTTATTGAATAATATTCTTTGTAATTATTTGTTTACTTATTTTATAAGTTTTTCAACTGCTTTATCTACTTTGTTAAAATCAAATTGTTTATACACTTCGTTAAATTGTTGTGTTATTTGATTGTTACAAAGATTTCCTAAACTTCCGATATGTGTGTGATTTAAAGGTTTATCCCAAGTAAATTTACCTTCCATTACTTGATGACCTACTTCTTTGTAAGCATCTCTAAATGGAACTCCTTTTACTACCATTTCGTTTAGTGCTTCAACTGTAAATATTGGTTGATACATTTGATTTGATAATATATCTTTTGATGGTTCTATTTTTGGTAAAATAAAATCCATAAAATCAAGACATATTTGCATACGATCAAATATTGGTAAATAACTTTCTTTTAATAGTTGTAAATCTCTAAAATATCCACTCGTTAAATTTCCAGTTATTCTGTTAAGTTCAAATGGTAAAACGCTGATTTTGTTGCAATAACCTCTCATTAGTTCAAATACGTCAGGATTTGCTTTATGAGGCATAATACTAGATCCTGTGGTATATTCTTTTGGTAATGAGATAAATTTAAAGTTTTGCGACATAAATAAACAACAATCAGCAGCAAATTTTGCTAATGTTTGTGACAATTGAGCCAAAGCTGATGCAACAACAGTTTCAACTTTACCACGTGTCATTTGACAATAAACAGAATTGTAATCAGGAGAGTCAAATCCAAGTAAATCGGAAGTTAATTGACGGTCGATAGGAAATGAACTACCATAACCAGCAGCACTTCCAAGAGGATTTCTATTATTGATTTTCCATGCAGAAAGTAATGTCCATAAATCGTCAGCTAAACTTTCGGCATATGCGCCAAACCAAAGTCCAAATGATGATGGCATTGCAATTTGTAAGTGAGTATATCCTGGCATTAAAATGTCTTTATATTTTTCACTTAATGAAATATAAGAATCAAAAAGAGATTTAACGGATTGAATAATTTTTTCTAAACGAGCACGTGTAAAAAGACGTATTGCAGTAACAACTTGGTCGTTACGACTACGAGCTGTATGAATACGTTTACCTGGATCGCCTAATTTGGCTGTTAATTCAAATTCAATTTGAGAATGAACATCTTCAACATCTGGTTCTATCACAAATTTTCCATTTTCAGCTTTTGAATATATTTTTTTTAATTCTTCAATTAAAGAATTGGTATCGTCATTAGAAAGAATTCCAACTTTGTTAAGCATTTTAGCATGAGCCATACAACCTAATACATCATATTGTGCTAAATATAAATCCATTTCGCGATCGCGTCCTACTGTAAAACGGCTGACAAATTCACTTGTGTCAAAACCTTTGTCCCAAAGTTTCATATTTTTTATTCGTTAATAAACTTATTTTTAATGTATTGAAATTCACTTATTAAATATTCTTTAACTTGAGTTCGAGAATACCCGTCTCTAATAATAATTAAAATAGTGTCGTCTCCAGAAATTGTACCTGCAATAGGAGTTAGAGATTTGCTATCAATTTGAGCCGAAACGGCATTTGCATATCCTGATAGTGTTTTTAATACTACCATATTTGAAGATACAAATTCAACAGAAATTACTTCGTTGCTCAAAACCGAAGTTTGTCGTGTGGTATTTGGTGGTAATTTATAAATATAGCCACCAAATCCATCAGGAATGCGAGATGCTTTTATTTCTTTAAGATATCTACTTAAACTAGCTTGGGTTAAATTTATTCCATGTTGTCCTAATTTTTCAATTAAATCATTTTGTGAACGAACAGTGTCGTTTTCAATTATTTGACAAATCAGAGATATCCTATTTTGTTTGCTATTCATAGTTGTATGTATAATTATACAATTTTTTGCAAAAATACTCTTCTTTTCTGATTATAAAAGTTTTTTTATAAAAAATATTCAGTTTGATTAAAGAGAAAAATAATAGGGTATTTTTTATAGAATATAAAAATTTAAAAAAAATAGAAACAATGTTTATTAATTTAAAAATCTAGCGGATTTTTACTTTCCTAAAGGTAAAGTAACGATAAAAGTTGTTCCTTTTCCTACTTCAGACTCGAAAGTTATTTCGCCACGGGCATTGATTATTATGTTTTTACACATAGCAAGACCTAATCCACTGCCACTACTTTTGGTTGTGAAACTAGGTGTAAATAATTTTCCTCTAATTTCATCAGGAATACCGCAACCATTGTCTGAAATTTTAACAACTAGATTATCTTTACATTCAAGAGCAACATGAATTTTGCCATTTATACCATCAGGAATAGCCTGTGTTGCATTTTTAATCAAATTAACAAAAACTCTAGAAATTTGTTCTTTGTCGGCTACAATAGTAACATCATTTTTATTGCCAAAATCAGAAGTGATTTCGATGTTGGAATCATTCTTAAATAGCTGAACCACATTTGATAAAGTTTCTACAATATTAAATGGAACTTCAACAGGTTTTGGCATTTTTGCAAAATTAGAAAATCCTGTTGCTATAGAAGATAATGTATCAATTTGTTGAATCAAAATATTACAAACCTTTTCTAATCTATTATCAAAACCTTCATCATTTTTACTCCTTAAAAGAAATTGAATATTCATTTTCATAGGAGTAAGAGGATTTTTAATTTCGTGAGCAATTTGTTTAGCCATTTCACGCCAAGCACTTTCACGTTCGCTTTGAGCTAATAGAGTGGCACTTTCTTCAAGTTTGTCCACCATTTTATTGTATTCGGTTACAAGTTGACCTATTTCGTCGTTTCTATTATATTCAATTTTTTCGTGTTTTTTACCGAGTTCAATTTTTTCTAACATATTTTGAATCATCCTAATTGGGTGAACCATACGTTCTGAAACAATAACTGCTATAAAAATACTTAACGACATTAAAACAACAAATAGATTTACAAGAGAAACTATCATTGTTGACAATTCTCTTTTCATTACGTCGGGACGTGTAAAATATGGTAAATTTATATATCCCATTAAATTTTCTTGAGAATTATAAAAAGGAATATATGCCGAAGTGTACGACATACTACCAATATTTTCTTCTTGAATATAATTTGCTTTTGAATCTAAAACCAATGATTTAAACGCTGTACTATTAATTCTTGAACTTATTAAACCTTGTTTAAATACCTCAGGACGAGAACTGCCAAGCAATTCGCCTTCTGGACTATATAAATTAACGTCGGTAAAAAATACGTGAGATACCTTTGTTAAATATTCATCTAAAGTGCTATTAATATTTTCGTTCCATTGGGCAACAAAAGAAGTAGAATCTCCAAAGTTTTGTTCCAGATGCATATAAACACTCTTGATTTTATCGTCGATGCCTGCCATATTATCTGATTGAAATCTTTTGGCATTAAAATAAGCCATTGCAATACAAACTATTACAAATGCTAATACCAAAACTAACGAAACAGATAAAACTAGTTTTATTTTTAGTTGTGAACTATATTCTTTTATGCTATGAGTTACTAATAATTTAATAGCTAAATAAATAAGCATTACAACAATATAAACAACAAATAAATAAGCAAACAATACTACATAATCACTAAATCCAATAGATTTTCTACTTATAATAATAGTATCGTTTTTAGATTTATAAATAGTATGAGTTTTGTTGCTAAAATTAACTGTGATTATAGAATCATTTTGATTTTCAAAATAATCTAAAAGTATTTTGTCGCTTAAATCATAAGAAAATTCACCATTTTGTTTAGTTTTTTTACCGTTACGATATTTTGCATAATCATAACCAGAAACAAAAGATGAGGCTATTTTGTTGTCCATCAAAAGCTCAGGATAGCCAAGTTCGCGAGGAACAGGTTTACTTTCAAGTTTTATACAAACATAATAAGCATTTCCATTTGCAACCACTCTCATTGGTTCAATATAGCAAACATTACCAGCAGGATTATCAATAAAATAGAAGTCTGAATTAGCAACTTTTCGTCCATATTTATTAATAGCCACACAATTTTCACTATTTAAATCTTCAAAATATTGACCAGGTTCGCATTTATCAATTGACAATGACAAATTATATTTGCTCCAATATCCATTAAAATGCCAACGTTGAAGATATTCACAAAGTCGAAGTCCTTTTTGAGTGTCCATTACCAAATAGTCTGTAACCAAAGCATCGTTGGATAATTCTTCTGAAATATTTCCTAATAACAATTCTGCTATTCTATCATGTTCGTCTGCAATTTGAGTTACATATTTTTTACTATCTTCAATTCTTTTTTCTTCGGTAGTGTGAGTTATTATTAAACATGATAAAATTGCACTTAAAAATATCATAAATATATATCTATAAACACTACTTTCTGCTTTTGCATAATGCATAAAACAAGATGCTAAGATTATTGAAGTTAGATATATAATTGATAATCCTAAATAAATATCTTTTGTAAAAGTACATATTATTGAGAATAATACTCCACAAATAGATATTATTAATAACGCCTTTTTTAAATGTGATTTGTCTGATAAATTTATCAAATCTGTGATTTTTACTGTTGTATAAATTACTGACGCAAAAAGGACTATAAAAATTCCTATTCCTGAAATACTAAAAATATCTAAAGTAAAAAAGTTGTTTAGTTGAAATGATATTGATGATTTACTAACTAAATCTAATGTTTGATTATATAAAGCAATAAAAATTAAAATACAAATAATTGACAATCCTATAAACATACAACCTTTTGTATAATCTGTCCATTCTTTAATTTTTTCTTTAAGATTAATATATTTTGTTAACTGGAATATGTATATAGGAACAAAAATTATGATTATAGAATTTATAATAAAATCACCAAATGTTGGAAACAAAAACGAACCTGAATAATAAACTGGATCAAAAAAGTCTAATGAATATACATTCGACGGAATTTTTGTAATAATCATTAATAATCTTACCAACAAAACCGAGGAAATAATCATTATAATTTTAAAACAATTTCCATTAGTTTTACATAAACTATTGATATAGCTATATAAAAATATCATCAAAGATAAAAAACTAAGCCAAAATAAAAATCCAACTGCTTTTAAATTAATAGGGTCGGGGTCTAACGAATTTCGAGGTACTAAAGAAAAAATGTATTTACCTTCTTTGTCTTGAATATCAAATCCATAAGATACAGGAATCATTGACAATTGAATTGTTGGACTCAAATGAAATTCTGTAGCATATTCGTTTGATAAATATTTATTTTCTAAAGAATATTGTTTTTTAAGAGAAATTAAACCTACATATACAAAATTTTTATTAATATTAGTTCTAACCTCATACCAACCATTGCTAAGTTTTACAATACGATTATTTAATGAAGATTGAGAATATAAACTTTTAGCAGAAGTTATATTGTCAGACCAATATTTAATAGAATCATTTTCAAAAACAAAAATCGAAAAACCTTCTTTTTGTAATAATTCATCATCTAAATCAATTATCGAAACAGAATTTTGATGAATAATATCTTTATTATTTTCAAATATATATTGAACTTTTACTAAAATACTATCAAGCTTTTCTTCTTTTTCATGCAATACTTTAGTTACTCTATCAGAATCGATATCGTATGTTTTTAAACCACTTAAATACGACTCTAATAATGATGCAACTAAAAATAGTATAACAGCATAAACTAAAAATTGTATTTTTTGAAATTTTTCTTTCACCTTAATTCAGTTATTACTATGTGTTTCAATAAATGAGCTAACTTTTTTGTAAGTGTTTTGCAAAAGGCTTGCCAAGTAATGAAATTTATTGAATTTTGAATAAATTGAAATAATCGAATAATCTAACAAATCAATAACTTAAAAGTTAAATTAAAATTCAAATTATCAATTATTCATGATGATACGGTTCATTTCGCATAATTGTAAAAGCTCGATAAAGCTGTTCCATAAAAATTAGACGTACCATTTGATGCGAAAAAGTCATTTTTGACAACGACATAGTATAATCGGCTTGAGAACTTATACTCGGGTCAAAACCGTATGGACCTCCTATTATAAAGGTGATATCTTTAGATTGTGTTGAAATTTTTTTTTCAATAAAATTTGAAAATTCTACAGACGTAAATTCTTTACCATGTTCATCTAAAATAATTCGGTAAGAGTTTGGTGAAACATATGGCAAAAGAAATTCTGCTTCTTTTTGTTTTACCATATCAAACGATAAACTCGAAGCATTTTTTAAATCTTTTAAAACTATATATTCAAATTGAATATATTTTTTGATACGTTTTTCGTATTCTGCAACCGCATCAACCAAATATTTTTCAACAGTTTTTCCTACAACAACAAATCTTATTTTCATAATACGTTTTCCCTTTGAGTTTGAATACAAAGATAACTATTTATTATTGAATTTAAACTATAAATCAAAAATAATTTATAAAACAACGTTAATAATCATAATTTAAAACAAAGAAATATAAAACAACATTCCATACATATCTAAAAAATAAAACATAATATCTCAATAATAAAATAAAAGCATCTTGACATTAACACAAATAATCCATAATATTGCAACTAAATAAATTCAAACAAAAAAATATAAGATTATGGCACAAAAAAAATGGATTTGCCCAGTATGTGGTTATGTACACGAAGGAGAAGAAGCTCCAGAAAAATGTCCTAAATGCAAAGCTCCAAAAGAAAAATTTAAACTTATAGAAGAAACAGAATTAAATTTTGTTACAGAACATGTAGTAGGCATAGCCAAAGATGTAACACCTGAAATGAAAAAAGACTTAGAAACACATTTCAATGGAGAATGTGCTGAAGTTGGAATGTACTTAGCAATGAGTAGACAAGCCGATCGAGAAGGATATCCTGAAATAGCAGAAGCATTTAAACGTTATGCCTTTGAAGAAGCTGAACATGCAAGCAAATTTGCAGAATTATTAGGTGATGTATTATCAGATACCAAAACAAATGTTTATAACAGAATGATAGCCGAAGCAGGAGCTTGTCAAGATAAAAACAGAATAGCAACAAATGCAAAACAACAAAATTTAGACGCTATTCACGACACAGTTCACGAAATGGCAAAAGACGAAGCACGTCACGGAAAAGGCTTTAAAGGTCTATACGATAGATATTTTAAAAAATAGAAATATTTCAATGTTAAAAAAAAGAAATCGTGGTAATTATTATAATACCACGATTTTTTTATGTTTTTTAAGGTTTATGATTTTTCACTTATAATTAAATTCAGTAGTTTTGCAGATATTATAAATTAAAAAAATAGGAAATAGTGAATACCATAAAAACCGTAGTAAGTTATTTAAAACCATTTAAAAAATACGCATTTTTAAATGTATTACTAAATTGTTTAAGTACAGTATTTTCATTGTTTAGTATAGCAATGATAATCCCTTTTTTAAATCTCTTATTTGAAGTTGAAAATAAAGTAGTAAACGATCCTGGACCATGGAGCTTTAGTATAGATTGTTTTAAACATATAGACGATTATTTTAATTATTTTTTATATGACATAATAGTTCATAACGGCAAGTTTGAAGCCTTAATGTATGTTGGAATATTTGTAATAGTAGGAGCATTTTTCAAAAACTTTTTTGGATATATGGGTAGCTTCTACATGGCACCAATCAGCAATGGAACAGTAATGAATTTTCAAAGAAAAATCTATCATAAAATATTAGATTTGCCATTACGCTATTTTTCAGAAGCAAAAAAAGGTGATATATTAAGTCGTTTTACAAGTGATGTTCAAGAAATTAGAGCAAGTATATCAGGCAGTTTGGATATGTTGTTTAAAGACCCAATCCAAATCATTTTGTATCTTGGTTCATTGATATATACAAGTTGGGAATTAACCTTAGGAGTATTAGTAGTTTTACCCATAATAGCATTATTAATAGGCAAATTAGGCAAAAGTTTAAAATCATCATCAGGCTTAGGACAAGCAGCAGCAGGAGAAATGCTAACTGTTATGGAAGAAACTCTTAGCGGATTAAGAATTATCAAAGCATTTATTGCCGAAGATAAAATGAAACAACGTTTTGAAAAAATCAATCAAAAAATCTATAAACTACAAAATAAAGTATTTCGCAAACATACATTATCATCACCATTAAGTGAATTTTTAGGAATAGCAGTATTTACAGTAATATTAGTAGGAGGCGGTTATTTAATATTAGAAGACCGTAGCACATTAGCACCTGCATCATTCATATTTTATCTTGCAGTTTTTTCACAATTACTAAATCCATCAAAAGAATTAGCAAGAACATTTAACACCATTCAAAAAGGTATGGCTTCGCTTGATAGAGTAAACGTAATATTAAACGAAGAAATGCACGTACCAGAAATAGAAAAACCAGTACGTATCAGTGATTTTAATCATAGCATAGAATTCAAAAACGTATCATTTAAATATGCAGAAAAATACGTATTAAAAAATATCAATTTAACAATCGAAAAAGGAAAAACAGTAGCATTAGTAGGACAAAGTGGAAGTGGAAAATCAACATTAGTAGATTTATTACCACGATTTTGGGATATAGAAGAAGGAGAAATCTTAATCGATGGCATAAACATAAAAGATTACAAACTAACCGATTTACGTTCATTAATGGGAAATGTAAATCAAGAATCAATATTATTTAACGATACCATTCGAAACAATATAGCATTTGGAGTTGAAAACGCAACAGACAAAGAAGTAGAATCTGCAGCAGCAATAGCCAATGCAATCGAATTTATCAACGAAAAACCAGAACAATACGAAAGTGGAGTAGGAGATAGGGGATCAAAACTATCAGGAGGACAACGTCAACGTATTAGTATAGCACGAGCAGTACTAAAAAATCCACCAATCCTAATATTAGACGAAGCAACTTCAGCACTAGATACAGAAAGCGAACGATTAGTTCAAGATGCTTTAACCAAATTAATGAAAAATAGAACATCAATAGTTATTGCGCATAGATTATCAACCGTAAAAGATGCCGATGAAATATGCGTATTAAACGATGGCTGTATCATTGAACGTGGTAGACACGATGAATTAATGGCACTAAACGGAGCTTATCGTCGTTTGTGTGATTTACAAATGTTTTAAAATACGATATGATTATCTTAAATTATTAAATACCAGCTAACTAACAATATAAATAATGAATATTTTAACCTCTAAATATATTTTATATGAACAAATTATTAGCGGTGGCATTATTAGCCACAATGCCATTTTTTACAATGGCACAAAATGGAGTAATCGAAAACCCTGAAGTAGGATATGTTTCGGGTAATACTGTTGAATTAGTTATCCAAAAAGTTGAATTCAACGATCAAGCAACAAAACTATATGCTAGAACATATCATGGATATGCAAAAGGTGCAATATCTATGGCGAGTGGAAGTTATATAGTGGCTGGAGACAAAAAGTTAAAAGTTATAAGTGTTGACGGAATCAAATTTGATAAACCATACTATGGTTCTGGCGAAAGATTTACCAGAGATTTTACAATGGTTTTTCCGCCTATTGATAAAAACATAGAAACTATAGATTTTATAGAAGATGGCAATTGTGAAGATTGTTTTCGAATTTGGGATATACCTTTAACACAACAAGTCAACGAAAAAAACAAAGCAGAACATCAAAAAGCTCAAGAAGAATTTTATAATGCAATAAAAGTGGTTGACGATGGAAAAACATTACCACAAAACAAACTTGCATTAGGCGAAACAACAATAAAGGTTAGTTTTGTTGGATATCATGAAGGTTTTTTTGGAGATAATTCACCTTTATTATCATGTTACACAATAGACCCTATCTCTGGAAGTGAAGATAATTATTATGGATATATTAATCAAGACAATACATTTGAAATAAAAGTACCTCTTATTCAAGAATGTCAATTTGTTGAATTAGATGTAATGCCTATGCTTAGTACTACACTTTTGGCATCAATTAATGGTACGGAAGAAATTGTATTTGATTTACATCAATTTATGGCTATTAGAAAAGCAAATAAAGAAGATAAAATATATGCATATTTTAAAGGTGATAATGCTGATATCAATAATGCAATCAATATTACAGAAGGAATTACAATAGCTTATAGTGATATTTTAAATTTTAATGGCAAAACTATTGAAGATTATAAAACATACATTTATAATCTAGCAAAAAAAGCAGAAGAAAATATCAATAAATCTAATATGCCTATCAAAGCAAAAGAATATTCAAAAATAAATCTTCGAGGAAACCAAGCATTTTTTTGCCTCTTTGTCGAAAATATAATGGAGAATATATATCGTAATAACAATAAAATTAAACACGAAGAACCTCTTCCAAAAGATTATGTAACACCCAAATTCACCAATGATTTCTATAATTTTATAAGTGACCTAAATATAAATGATGCTCAAATGCTTTATTATGACAATTATAGCAGTATAGTAATAAAACTTGCAGAGTTATCTAAATCAAATATAGAAATACCTACAAATGGAATTTTATCTGACCTTATAAAAAATCAACCATTATTTAGTTGGATAGAAGAACAAACACCTATTACAGACGATAATATGTCGCAAATAGAAAAAAATGAAAATCCTTTGTTTGTAGATTATGCAAAACAACGAAACAAAGAATTATTATCAAAACTTGAATATGAAAAAAATAAAGGTGGATATTACGAACATAAAAGTGAAGAAACAGAAGCCGAAGCCTTTCTAGTAGATATTTTACAAACACATAAAGGTAAAGTTGTATATATCGATTTTTGGGCAACATGGTGTGGTCCATGTAGAATGGGAATTCAAGCAATGAAAAAATATCACGATGAACTTGCAGAAAAAGGTGTCGATTTTATCTATATAACAAACCAAACATCACCTGAACCCAATTTCAATAATATGATACTAGAAATGAAAGGAGACCATTATCGCGTTTCTGACAAATTATGGAACAATCTTGAAGTTAAATTAAATATACAAGGAATACCACACTATTTATTTATAAATAAAAAAGGTGAAATATCTGGTTCACAATCAGGATTTGGAGGTGTCGATAATATATTATCAAAACTCGAAAAATTATTATCAGAATAAAAAACACATTATAATCACAAATTAATACTCAAAAAACAATAATTTTGTCAATCCGTATTAATTTGTGATTTTTTAATAATATAATAAGGTGTCAGACACAAAAAAATTGCAACTCATGTTGCGCTATATATTAGAAAAAAAACCGCTACTATTTTGTATATGGTCTGCATTCGCATTTCGTATGGTAGCAGTTTTCTTTTCACAAGGAATAGCATTCGGATACGAACATTACGTTTATGTCGAAAATTCCCAAATGTTATTGTCTGGCGATATCACATTAACAGAACTTTTAACATCAGAAAATCAATCTTTTGCAGATCATGGCTATAGCTTACTTTATTTATTATTAAATTGGTTAATATTACAAACAGGCGAATTATTTGGAATATTTGATCCGCAAAGCAAAATGTTTATAATTCGATTAGTACATGCCTTAGCATCTTTATTATCAGTATATTATTCATATCGAATAGCACGAACATTCTCAAGCAGAAAAGTAGGATTAGCCGTAGGACTTGCCATTTCAATGTTATGGTTTGAACCATACATGAGCGTAAGAAATTTCGCAGAATGCGTAAGCTCAATATTATTATTAGCTGGATTTTATCGAATAGCAAAATATAAACAACTAACATTCAAATACGCAGATGACCTATTTACAGGATTTTTAATGGGATTAGGAACATCAATTTCGTATAGTTCAGGAATATTTGTAATAGGAGTATTTATAAGTTTTATAATAAGAGAAAATTTAAAAAGAGCACTATATTTTTTATTAGGCTCATTAATATCATTATTCGCATTTGAAGGACTAGTTGACATAATATTTTTCAATCAGCCATTTTACTCAATAATAGAATATTGCAAATCAATATTAACAGGACATTTAAGCAGTAGTGGACCAAGTTGTTATTACATGTATTTTTCAATATTACTATTAGTATTTTTATTTCCATGGGGAATAGCAGCAATATTTGCATTCTTTAGATCATGGAAAAAATATTTTATGTTGTTTTTCCCCGTATTTTTCTACATAATTGCACACTACATAATACCATATAAACAAGAACGATTTATGTTAAACATACTACCATTCTACATAATATTAACAATAGCAGGATGGAACAATTATTATAATCATTCAAAATTTTGGACAATACATAAAAAACTCTATAATACATTAATACTCTCATTTATAATAATAAACATGTTGCTTATGATAATAACCGCAACAGCATTTACACGAAAATCACAAGTAGAAACAATGTTATATTTATCAAGAAACAGATCCGAAATAACATCAATACTAGTAGACGATTGCGAAAATTCAAGTTCAAAAACATTCCCACCATTTTATTTTGGAGGAAAAATCATACAATATACACTCAACAAACAAGAAAAAGAACCAGACAAATCAATAATATCATCATATATAAACAACTATCCAAATATCAGAGAATTATATAGCGAAAAATATTTTGAAAACATCCCTGACAGCTTATATCCACAATACATTTTATTTTATGGCGACTACAAATTAGAACAACGAGTAGAAAAAATAAAAACAATATTCAACACCATTACCTATCAACAAACCATAACCCCAAGCATAAGCGATAGAATAATACAATATTTCAACAAAAAAAACAGAAATATGCCTGTATACATATATAAAGTGGGTTTAGAAAATTAAAATAAAAAACAATAAAAAAAATCAGAAAAATTTTTGTCTATCAATCAAAATAATTAATTTTGCACTCCAAAATAGAAACATAAATTTATTTAAATAAATATAAGGATATGATCATAGTTCCAATTAAAGAAGGCGAAAACATTGAAAGAGCCCTCAAGAAATTTAAAAGAAAATTTGAAAAAACTGGCGTAGTAAAAGAATTAAGAGAACGTCAAGCATTCACAAAATTTTCAGTTAAGAGAAGAGACCAAATTCTCAAAGCTATTTATATTCAAAAGCTTCAAAGAGAACAAGAAGATATTTAATATTTTTTCATCTTTTTTCTTGACTATTACCGATATTATTAGTAAATTTCAATATCGGTTTCTTTAGCAAAACAAATAAACCTAAAGAGCTGTATAAGATACATATTTAGGTTCATTTGTTTTTTTTTATTATATAAAATACTAATGGCAGAAATAATATTACAAGAATTTTCAGACTATTTAGAATATGAACGTCGATATAGTCCCCATACAATAAAAGGATATATAACAGATCTTGAAATATTGGGCAACTATCTTCAACAACAAACACCACCTACAGGATTAATAACAGTAGGCGTTAGACAAATACGCCATTGGTTAGTAGAATTAAAAACACAAGGAATAGAATCAACAAGCATAAACCGTAAAATATCAGCCATGCGCTGTTTTTACAAATATCTAATAAAAAAAGAAATAATAAAAATAAGTCCAGTATCAAAATTAGAAAATCTAAAAACACCACGACGATTACCAGAATTTGTACCCGATACAGCCATGAATCAATTATTAGATAATGAAGAATTGTTTCAAAACGACAAAAATGGCGAACGAAATCGAATGATACTAGAATTATTTTATAACACAGGAATAAGATCGAGTGAATTAATAAATATTAAATGTAGAGATATCGATTTCATTAATTGCACATTAACCGTAAAAGGCAAAGGAAATAAAACACGCATAGTGCCGATGAGTGAAACATTATGTTCACGACTTCGTAAATTTGTTAGTATAAGTGACGCACCATTATTTAAATTATCAAATGGCGAACCACTATATCCGCGTTTAGTTTATAAAATAGTACACCAATATTTAGAACAAACGCAAACAGTAAGTAAAAATAGTCCACATACATTGCGCCATTCCTTTGCAACAGGAATGTTAAACAATGGAGCAGACTTAAACGCAATAAAAGAATTATTAGGACATGCCAATTTATCTGCCACGCAGATATACACACATGTTACATACGATAAATTAAAACAAGTATACAAACAAGCTCATCCTCGAGCATAATAACCAAACAATTAGGAGGAAAAATTATGAACGTAAAAATTGAAGCTATCCACTTTAATCCCGACACCAAGTTGGAAGAATTTATTACAGAAAAGGTCGGAAAATTGTCTCAAGTTGCCGATGATATCATAAAAGCAGAAGTTTTTTTATCATTGGAACGCTCACAAAGTAAAAATTATGATAGTAAAGTTGCCAAAATTCGCATAGAAGTACCCGGAAGCGACATCTTTGCAGAAAAAAAATCAAAATCTTTTGAAGAGTCAATTGACACTGGCTTAGAGGCTTTGCGAGTTCAACTACTAAAAAGAAAAGAAAAACAGAAATAAAAATAAAAAAAAAGTAGATAATTATTTTGTAGATTAAAAAAAACACTCTACATTTGCACCGTCGAAATCAGAAATGATACACACAATAAAAACGACGACGATCTTAAAATAATTATTTGCTTGCCGGTGTAGCTCAGTTGGCCAGAGCAGCTGATTTGTAATCAGCTGGTCGGGGGTTCGAATCCCTCCACCGGCTCAAACAAGCAAAATAGGGGAGTTTCCAGAGCGGTCAAATGGGACAGACTGTAAATCTGCTGGCTAAGCCTTCGGTGGTTCGAATCCATCACTCCCCACTGAAATATTAACAAGCGGGAATAGCTCAGTCGGTAGAGCGTCAGCCTTCCAAGCTGAAGGTCGCGGGTTCGAGCCTCGTTTCCCGCTCTTTTTTTTAATACTTCAAAGCCGAAGTAGCTCAGTGGTAGAGCACTTCCTTGGTAAGGAAGGGGTCATGAGTTCAACTCTCATCTTTGGCTCAAATTTTTTTTTGTATACCAATTAACAATAGGGATACAATATTAAAATAGTAATTAATTAATAAAATTTATTTTTTACCAACAAATATTTAAATTACCATGGCTAAAGAACAATTCGATAGATCAAAACCACACGTAAACATTGGTACTATCGGTCACGTTGACCACGGAAAGACAACATTAACAGCTGCTATCACAACTGTATTAGCAAAAAAAGGTCTTTCAGAAGTTAGAAGTTTCGACTCAATCGATAACGCTCCAGAAGAAAAAGAAAGAGGTATAACCATTAATACATCTCACGTAGAATATCAAACAGCTAATCGTCACTATGCACACGTTGACTGTCCAGGTCACGCTGACTATGTAAAAAACATGGTTACTGGTGCTGCTCAAATGGACGGTGCAATCCTTGTTTGTGCTGCTACTGACGGTCCTATGCCTCAAACTCGTGAACACATCCTTTTAGCACGCCAAGTAAACGTTCCTAAAATCGTTGTTTTCATGAACAAATGCGATATGGTTGACGATCCTGAATTGCTCGATCTAGTTGAAATGGAACTTCGTGAATTATTATCTTCTTACGATTATGATGGTGACAACACACCTATCATCCGTGGTTCTGCTTTAGGCGCATTAAACGGCGAAGCTCAATGGGAAGATAAAGTTATGGAACTTATGGCTGCTGTTGACGAATACATTCCATTACCAACACGTGCAGTTGATAAACCATTCTTAATGCCAGTTGAAGACATTTTCTCTATTACTGGTCGTGGTACAGTTGCTACTGGTAGAATTGAAGCTGGTGTTATTAATCTTAACGATCCAGTTGAAATCGTAGGTCTTTCTAAAGAAGATGCTTTAAAATCAGTTGTAACAGGTATCGAAATGTTCCGTAAACTTCTTGATAAAGGTGAAGCTGGTGACAACGCTGGTTTACTATTAAGAGGTATCGAAAAAGAACAATTGAAGAGAGGTATGGTTATCGCAAAACCAGGTTCTATCACTCCTCACACCAAATTCTCAGCTGAAATCTACGTATTGAAAAAAGAAGAAGGTGGACGTCACACTCCATTCCACAATAACTACCGTCCTCAGTTCTATTTAAGAACATTAGACGTAACTGGTGAAATCCAATTACCAGAAGGCGTAGAAATGGTAATGCCAGGTGACCACGTTAACATCACTGTAACATTAATCTACCCTGTAGCATTGAACGAAGGTCTTCGTTTCGCTATCCGTGAAGGTGGTCGTACAGTAGGTTCTGGTCAAATTGGTAAAATCGTTGAATAATCTATAGATTACCAATATAAAAGGGAAGTGATAACTTCCCTTACCTTACGGGTGTAGCTCAGTTGGTAGAGCACTAGTCTCCAAAACTAGGTGTCGGGAGTTCGAGCCTCTCCACCCGTGCAAATATATATATAAAATGTTCACAAAGGTAAAAACTTACATACAAGCAACATACGAAGAACTTGTACACAAAGTAACTTGGCCAACTTGGGCAGAGGTTCAAAATAGTGCAGTTGTCGTTATGATTGCTACTTTTATTATTGCCGTATTGGTTTTCTTAATGGATATCTCTTTAAAGAGTATCATGCAATTTATATACGGATTTTTCAATTAATAAAACAACCCAATTGGGATTAAACAAATGGAAGAATCAGCAAAAATAGATAGACCAAAAGAAAAGAAGTGGTATGTACTACGTGCTATCGGAGGTCAAGAAAAAAAGGTTAAAGAATATATCGAAACTGAAATTCAAAACCTAAAATTAGAAGATTTTGTTACCCAAGTTTTAATTCCCAGCGAAAAAGTATATCAAGTTCGTAATGGTAAAAAATATAGCAAGGAACGTACATTTTTCCCTGGCTATGTTTTGGTTGAATGCTTGTTAACCCAACAGGTAACAGGTATTTTACGTAATATACCTGGCGGATTAGGATTTTTGGGTGAAACAAAAGGTGGAACTCCATTACCAATTAGAGAAGTTGAAGTCAACCGTATTTTAGGTAAAGTTGATGAAATGTCTGAAGATGGTGATATGATGATGAATTCGCCATATACAATTGGTGAAAACGTAAAAGTTATTGATGGACCTTTTAATAGTTTTATAGGAATTATCGAAGATATTAACGAAGAGAAGAAAAAACTCAAAGTAATGGTTAAAATCTTTGGTAGAAAAACTCCATTAGAATTAGGGTTTGTACAGGTAGAGAAATTAAAAGAATAATACGACTTTGAAAGAAACTGATATTTACCTCTCAAAATAAAATAGCTTCCAACAGTTTCTAAAGAGTCTTTTATTATATATAATCAATTTTTTTAAGACATAAACAAAATGGCTAAGGAAATTACCGGTTTTGTTAAATTGGAAATCAAAGGCGGTGCAGCTAATCCTTCACCACCTATTGGTCCTGCTTTGGGTTCCAAAGGTGTTAACATAATGGAATTCTGTAAACAATTTAATGCTAAAACAAAAGATAAAGCAGGTAAAGTTGTACCTGTTGTTATTACAGTTTATAGCGATAAATCGTTTGATTTCGTTTTAAAAACATCACCAGCTGGAGCACAATTAAAAGAACTTGCAAAAATAAAGTCAGGTTCTGCAGAACCTAATAGAAAGAAGGTTGCGTCAGTAACTTGGGATCAGATTAAACAAATTGCTGAAGACAAGTTGCCCGATTTAAATTGTTTTACAATTGAATCGGCCATGAAATTGGTAGCAGGCACAGCTAGAAGTATGGGTATCACAATTAGTGGTCCCTCACCTTTTGATAACTAAATAATAACAAAGTCGAAATGGGAAAAGTAAGTAAAAATTATAAAGCTGCGCTGGGCAAAATCGAAGAAGGTAAACAATATCAACTTAAAGATGCTTGTGATTTAGTAAAATCTTTAGTATCTACTAAATTTGATTCTTCAGTTGACGTTGATATCCGTCTTGGTGTTGATCCTAAAAAAGCTAACCAGATGGTTAGAGGCGTTGTTACTCTTCCTAACGGTACTGGTAAAGACAAGAAGGTTTTAGTTTTATGTACTCCTGATAAGGAAGAAGAAGCTAAAACAGCTGGTGCTGATTACGTTGGTCTTGACGAATATGTTAACAAGATTCAAGGTGGTTGGACAGATGTTGATGTTATCATCACAATGCCTTCTTGTATGGGTAAAGTAGGTAAGTTAGGTAGAATACTTGGTCCTCGTGGACTTATGCCTAACCCAAAAACTGGTACTGTTACAATGGAAATTGCACAGGCAGTTAAAGAAGTAAAACTCGGAAAGATAGATTTCAAGGTAGACAAATACGGTATTATTCATTGTCCAGTTGGAAAAGCTTCTTTTGAAAGTGATAAACTTTATGAAAATGCAAGAGAATTCTTGCGTACTGTAATAAAGTTAAAACCAGCTGCTGCTAAAGGTACATACGTTAAGAGTGTATTTGTTAGTGGTACAATGACTCCAAGTATTGAAGTTGATCCAAAATCTATTGAGTAAGGCCATAATTAAAGCAAAGTTAAAATGAAAAAGACACAAAAAGGTTCCATCATTGATTCGCTTGCAGAAGCAATTGACAATTCGTCGAACTTCTATTTGGCCGACATTTCCGATCTTAACGCGGCAGACACATACAAATTGCGTAAAGCTTGTTTTGATAAGAAAGTTACTTTACAAGTTGTAAAAAATACTCTTCTTAAAAAAGCTTTTGAAAAAAGCAATAAAAAGGATAGTGTTTCAGAATTGTTGCCTCTTTTAAAACAAAATACTTGTATCATGTTTTGTGAAAAAGCAAATGCTCCTGCACAAATGATTCAAGATTTAAGAAAAAATGGCGAAAAACCAATCCTTAAAGCTGCTTACGTTCAAGAAAGTATCTACGTTGGCGATAATCAACTCGCAGCTTTAGCTTCTATTAAGTCTAAAGAAGAGTTACTCGGCGACATCATTATGTTGTTACAGTCTCCAATCAAGAATGTTATTTCTTGTTTGCAATCGGGACAAAACAAACTTACCGGTTTGGTAAAAGCTCTAGAAGAAAGAGCACAATAATTAATTCAATTTAAAAACAATTATCTAAAATAGAATAAAAATGGCAGATTTGAAAGCATTAGCAGAACAATTAGTTAATTTGACTGTTAAAGAAGTTAGCGAACTTGCAACAATATTTAAAGAAGAATATGGTATCGAACCTGCAGCTGCTGCTGTAGCTGTTGCTGGACCTGCAGCTGGTGCTGCTGCTCCTGCTGCTGCTGAACAAACAGAATTTGACGTTATCCTCAAATCAGCAGGTGCTCAAAAATTACAAATTGTTAAATTAGTAAAAGAACTTGCAGGTTTAGGCTTAAAAGAAGCTAAAGATTTAGTTGACGGTGCTCCTAAAGCTATTAAAGAAAAAGTTTCTAAAGAAGAAGCTGAATCTATTAAAGCTAAATTAGTAGAAGCTGGAGCAGAAGTTGAACTAAAGTAAGGTAAACATACTCAACCAGTTGAGTTTTGGGTTTAGTATCCACAATTATGAATTGGGATACTAGACCTTTTTGTCATATTTCTCAAGTTCAATTATTAATTTTTTAATTATCAGATGGCTCTGAATAACTCTAGAATTAGTTTCGCTTCAGCTAAAAATCAGTTAGAGTATCCTGATTTTCTGGAAATCCAATTGAAATCTTTTCATGATTTCTTTCAATTGGAAACTACTCCTGAAAAGAGAAAGCAAGAGGGATTGTTTAAGGTATTTAATGAAAATTTCCCTATTTCAGATACTCGTAATAACTTTATGCTTGAATTTATCGACTATTATGTCGATCCTTCAAGGTATACTATTGAAGAATGTTTAGATCGTGGTCTTACGTATAGTGTACCTCTTAAGGCTAAACTCAAGCTATATTGTACCGATCCTGAACATGAGGATTTTGAAACGGTTATTCAAGATGTTTATCTGGGTACCGTTCCTTATATGACTCCTAGTGGCACTTTTGTTATTAATGGTGCTGAACGTGTTGTTGTTTCTCAATTACATCGTTCTCCTGGAGTTTTCTTTGGACAAAGTATGCATGCTAACGGTACAAAACTTTATTCTGCCCGTATTATTCCATTTAAGGGCTCATGGATTGAATTTGCTACTGACATTAATAATGTTATGTATGCTTATATCGATCGTAAAAAGAAATTACCTGTAACAACTTTGTTACGTGCTATTGGTTTTGAAAACGATAAAGACATCCTACAAATTTTTGACTTAGCTGACGAAATTAAAGTTAGCAAAGCTGCTCTTAAAAAGGTTGTTGGTCGTAAATTAGCTGCAAGAGTTTTAAAAACTTGGACTGAAGATTTCGTTGATGAAGATACCGGAGAAGTAGTTTCTATTGAACGTAACAATATTATTGTTGATCGTGAAGTTGAACTTACAAACGAACTTATTGACGACATTGTTGAGTCTGGAGCTCAAACTATATTGCTTCACAAAGATGTTGCTGAACACATAGATTTTTCTATTATTTACAACACTTTACAAAAAGACCCTTGTAACTCTGAAAAAGAAGCTGTTCTTTATATTTATCGTCAGCTTCGCAATGCTGAACCACCTGACGATGCTACTGCTCGTGATGTTATAGACAAATTATTCTTCTCTGATCGTCGTTACGATTTAGGAGATGTTGGTCGTTATAGGATTAACAAAAAATTAGACCTTAAGATTGATACTAATATTAAAGTATTAACTAAGGAAGACATTATAGAGATTATTAAATATCTGATCGAACTTATCAACTCTAAAGCTGATGTTGATGATATTGACCACTTGAGTAACCGTCGTGTTCGTACAGTTGGTGAGCAACTTTACGATCAATTTGGAGTTGGTCTTGCTCGTATGGCTAGAACCATTCGTGAACGTATGAACGTTAGAGACAATGAGGTTTTTACTCCTATAGACCTTATCAATTCTAAAACTTTATCTTCGGTTATAAACTCATTTTTTGGTACCAATCAGCTTTCTCAGTTTATGGATCAAACCAACCCATTGGCTGAAATCACACACAAACGTCGTTTGTCTGCTCTTGGTCCTGGTGGTTTGTCTAGAGATCGTGCTGGTTTCGAAGTTCGTGACGTTCACTATACACACTATGGTCGTCTTTGTCCTATTGAAACTCCTGAAGGTCCAAACATTGGTTTGATTTCTTCTCTTTGTGTGTTTGCAAAGGTTGACGACTTAGGATTTATTGAAACTCCATACCGTAAAGTTAACAACGGTGTTGTTGACTTTTCTGAAGAAGGTATGCAATATATGACTGCAGAAGATGAAGACAATAAATTAGTTGCTCAAGCTTCTGCTGCTATGGATGAAAACGGTAAAATTATTGAAAAACGTGTTAAAGCTCGTCAAAATGCAGACTTCCCTGTTATTTCGCCAGAAGAAGTTGAATTAATTGATGTAGCTCCTAACCAAATTTCTTCAATTGCTGCGTCTCTTATTCCATTCTTGGAACATGACGATGCTAACCGTGCATTGATGGGTTCTAACATGATGCGTCAAGCTGTTCCTATTATTGAGCCAGAAGCTCCTATTGTTGGTACTGGTATTGAAGCTCGTGTTGCAAAAGATTCTAGAACTCAAATCACTGCAGAACGTGATGGTGTTGTTCAATATGTTGATGCAGATAAGATTGTTATCAAATACAATCAAACTGAAGAAGAACGTTTTGTCGATTTTGATGATGAAAACACAACATATCATTTAACCAAATTTAAGAAAACTAACCAGAGTATGTGTATCAACACTCGTCCTATTGTTCGTAAAGGCGATGTTGTTGTTCCTGGTCAAATTCTTACAGAAGGTTATGCTACTAAAGGTGGCGAACTTGCGTTAGGTCGCAATATGAAAGTAGCATTCATGCCTTGGAAAGGTTACAACTATGAAGATGCTATTGTAATTTCGGAACGTGTTGTTCGTGAAGATATTTTCACTTCTATTCACATTGATGAATACATGTTAGAAGTTCGTGATACTAAACGTGGTATGGAAGAACTTACTGCTGATATTCCTAATGTAAGTGAAGATGCTACAAAAAATCTTGACGAAAATGGTATAATTCGCGTTGGTGCTGAAGTTCAACAAGGCGATATTCTTATTGGTAAAATTACTCCTAAAGGAGAATCTGATCCTAGTCCAGAAGAAAAACTTCTTCGTGCTATATTTGGTGAAAAAGCAGGTGACGTAAAAGACGCTTCTTTAAAAACTCCACCTTCTGTTAAAGGTGTTGTTATCGACAAGAGATTATTCTCTCGTTCTATGAAAGATCGCAAAGTTAAAACTGCTGATAAACCAATTATTCAAAAACTTGAAAAAGATTACGAAAAAGTTTGTTCTGATTTAAGAGATTGCTTAATTGATAAGTTGTTCCAACTTGTTAATGGAAAAACTTCGCAAGGTGTTAAAGACTATTTTAACAAAGATATTATTGCGAAAGGTGCTAAATTTACAATGAAAGTTCTTCAAGAAATTCCTGATTATATCGAAATCAATCCTAACAAATGGACTACTGATAAAAAGAAAAACGATACAATCAAAGCACTTTTACACAATTATATTGTTAAATTCAAAGAAGAAGAAAGCGTATTCCGCCGTCAAAAATATAATGTAATGATTGGAGATGAACTTCCAATCGGTATTGTACAACTTGCTAAAGTTTACGTTGCAAAAAAACGTAAATTAAGAGTAGGAGACAAGATGGCAGGTCGTCACGGTAATAAAGGTATCGTTTCTCGTATTGTACGTGCAGAAGATATGCCATTTTTAGCAGACGGAACTCCTGTTGATATTGTTCTAAACCCATTAGGTGTGCCTTCTCGTATGAACCTTGGACAAATATATGAAACTGTTTTAGGTTGGGCTGGCAAAACTATGGGCGTTACATTTGCAACTCCTATTTTTGATGGTGCTACAGTAGAACAAATTGGTGATTTAATGGAACAAAATGGTCTACCTCGTTTTGGTAAATCATATCTTTACGATGGTGGTACAGGAGAACGTTTTGACCAACCTGCAACTGTTGGTGTTATCTACATGTTGAAATTAGGTCACATGGTTGATGATAAAATGCACGCTCGTTCTATTGGTCCTTACTCATTAATTACACAACAACCTCTTGGAGGTAAAGCGCAATTTGGTGGTCAACGTTTTGGAGAAATGGAAGTTTGGGCTCTAGAAGCATTTGGAGCAGCAAACATTCTTCAAGAAATTCTTACTGTTAAATCAGACGACGTTGTTGGTCGTGCAAAAGCTTATGAAGCTATTGTTAAGGGTGACCCAATGCCAACTCCTGGTATTCCTGAATCATTCAATGTATTATTACATGAATTAAGAGGTTTAGGTTTAAGTGTTACACTTTCTTAATAATTTATAGTAAACTTTTTGCCGGAAGTATAGCTTCCGGCTTTTGATATTTTGAAAAAATAGTTTTAACGACATATTTTAACATACAACGAATATGGCATTTCGTAAAGACAATAAACAAAAAAGTACATTTACTAAAATTTCGATAGGATTGGCTTCTCCTGAAGAAATTTTGGAACGTTCAAGTGGTGAAGTTCTAAAACCAGAAACCATAAACTATCGTACATACAAACCTGAACGTGATGGTTTGTTCTGCGAACGCATTTTTGGTCCTGTTAAGGATTATGAATGTCATTGCGGTAAATACAAACGTATTCGTTATAAAGGTATTGTCTGTGACCGTTGCGGTGTTGAAGTTACTGAGAAAAAAGTTAGACGTGAACGTATGGGACACATTCAACTTGTAGTTCCTGTTGCTCACATTTGGTACTTCAAATCATTACCTAATAAAATTGGATATTTATTAGGTATGCAGACAAAAAAACTTGACTCTATCATTTATTATGAAAAATACGTGGTTATTCAACCAGGTGTTAAAGCTGCTGATGGAGTTAACAAACTTGATTTCTTATCTGAAGAAGAATATTTGGATATTATAGATACTCTTCCAAAAGATAACCAACTTCTTGATGACACAGATCCCAACAAGTTTATAGCTAAAATGGGAGCTGAAGCTATTTATGATTTGCTAAAAGAAATCAACCTTGATGAATTAGCTTTCTCTTTAAGAGACAAAGCTAACAAGGAAACTTCTCAACAACGTAAAGCTGAAGCTTTAAAACGTCTACAAGTTGTACAAACTTTTAGATCTTCTCCAGAAGCTAATAAACCTGAATATATGATTATTAAAGTGGTTCCTGTAATTCCACCTGAATTACGTCCTTTGGTTCCACTAGACGGTGGTCGTTTTGCTACTTCTGACCTTAACGACCTTTATCGTCGTGTAATAATTCGTAACAATCGTTTAAAACGTCTTATCGAAATCAAAGCTCCTGAAGTTATTCTTCGTAACGAAAAACGTATGCTTCAAGAAGCTGTTGATTCTCTATTTGATAATTCTCGTAAATCTAACGCTGTTAAGAGCGAAGCAAATCGTCCTTTAAAATCTTTAAGTGATAGTTTAAAAGGTAAACAAGGACGTTTCCGTCAAAACTTACTTGGTAAACGTGTTGACTATTCAGCTCGTTCTGTTATTGTTGTTGGTCCTGAATTACAAATGCACGAATGCGGTTTACCTAAAGAAATGGCTGCTGAATTATACAAACCATTTGTTATTCGTAAACTTATAGAAAGAGGTGTTGTAAAAACTGTTAAATCTGCAAAAAAGATTGTTGACCGTAAAGACCCTGTGGTTTGGGACATTCTTGAAAATGTTTTAAAAGGTCATCCTATTTTGCTTAACCGTGCTCCAACCCTTCACAGATTAGGTATTCAAGCATTCCAACCTAAATTAATTGAAGGCAAAGCTATACAACTTCACCCATTAGTTTGTACTGCGTTCAACGCCGACTTTGATGGTGACCAAATGGCTGTTCACTTGCCTTTAGGTAATGCTGCTGTGCTTGAAGCTCAAATTCTTATGTTAGCTTCGCACAACATTCTTAACCCTGCTAATGGTGCACCTATTGCAGTTCCGTCTCAAGACATGGTTCTTGGTCTTTACTATATGACTAAAGAACGTAAACTTGAAGGTGGTAAACCTGTAAGAGGTACTGGTTTAGTATATTATAGCCCTGAAGAAACAATCATTGCTTACAATGAAGGTAAAGCTACTCTTCAAAGTGCTTGTAAAATCAGAGCTAACGTTATGGAAAACGAAGTGCTTGTTAACAAGATGATAGACACAACTGTGGGACGTATTTTGTTTAACCAAATGGTTCCTCCAGAAGTTGGTTATATCAACGAAGTTATCAAAAAGAAAAACTTACGTGATATTATCAGCCGTGTTATCAAACATTGTGGTATGGCACGTGCTGTTAAATTCCTTGACGATATTAAGAGTATGGGATATTACCGTGCATTCAAAGGTGGACTTTCGTTCAACCTTGAAGATGTGGTTGTTCCTACTGAAAAAGCCGCTATGGTTCAAGAAGGATACGATCAAGTTGACGAAATTCTTAACAACTATAGCATGGGTTTCATAACTTACAACGAACGTTACAACCAAATCATCGATACATGGACTCACGTTAATGCTAAATTAACAGAATCAGTGATGAAAACATTGTCTTCAAACAACGATGGATTCAACTCTGTTTACATGATGCTTGATTCTGGTGCCCGTGGTTCTAAAGAACAAATTCGTCAGTTGTCTGGTATGCGTGGTTTGATGGCAAAACCTCAAAAATCAGGTACTTCTTCTGGCGCTGAAATTATTGAAAACCCTATTTTGGCAAACTTTAAAGAAGGTCTATCTGTGTTAGAATACTTTATTTCTACACACGGTGCTCGTAAAGGTTTGGCAGATACCGCGTTAAAAACCGCTGACGCTGGATACTTAACTCGTCGTTTGGTTGACGTGGCTCAAGACGTTATTATTACTCAAGAAGATTGTGGAACGCTTCGTGGATTAATTGCTACTGCTCTTCGTAAAAAAGACGAAATCGTTGAGTCTTTAGGCGATAGAGTTTTAGGACGTACTTCTGTTCATGACGTTATTCATCCACAAACTGGAGAAATCATTGTTCGTTCTGGTGAGGAAATTACTGAAGCTATTGCACAAAGAATTGATGAATCTCCTATTGAACAAATTGAAATTCGTTCTGTACTTACTTGTGAATCTCGTAAAGGTGTTTGTGCAAAATGTTACGGACGTAACTTGGCTACATCTCGTAAAGTTCAAATTGGTGAAGCTGTTGGTACAATTGCTGCACAAAGTATCGGTGAACCTGGTACACAGTTGACACTTCGTACATTCCACGTCGGTGGTGTTGCTGGAGGTTTGGCTGCTGATTCTCAATTTGTTTCTAAATACGATGGTTATTTACAAATCGAAGAACTAAAAACAGTTCCTTATACCGACGAAACTGGCAACCAAGTTTTTGTTGTTATTAGCCGACTTGCTGAAGCCAAGATTGTAGACAGCAATACTAATATCACTCTTACAAACGCTCCAATCCCTTACGGTTCTCGTTTATACTTTAAAGACGGTGACACTGTTAAAAAAGGTGATGTAGTTTGTGAATGGGACCCATTCAACGTAACTATCATTTCTGAATTTGGCGGTTCTGTTGTGTTTGAAAACATGATAGAAGGTGCTACTTATAAAGAAGAAACCGACGAAACCACAGGTTTTGCTGAAAAAGTTATTATCGAAGCCAAAGACAAAACAAAAACTCCTGCTATTCACATTTCTGACGAAGAAGGAAATTTTGTTGCAACATACAATATCCCTGTGGGTGCTCACATTATTCGTGCCGAAGGTGACAAAGTTAATTCTGGTGATATTCTTGTTAAGATACCTCGTAAAGTTGGTAGCTTGGGTGACATCACTGGTGGTTTGCCTCGTGTTACTGAATTGTTTGAGGCTCGTAACCCTTCTAACCCTGCAGTGGTTTCTGAAATCGACGGTATTGTTACTCTTGGTAGAATTAAACGTGGTAATCGTGAAATTTCTATCACATCTAAACAAGGTGAAGAAAAGAAATATCTTGTTTCTCTTTCTAAACAAATTTTGGTGCAAGACAACGACTACGTTAAAGCTGGAACTCCACTTTCTGATGGTGCTGTTACTCCATCTGACATTCTTGCAATCAAAGGACCTACCGAAGTTCAAGAATACATCGTTAACGAAGTTCAAGAAGTTTATCGTTTACAAGGTGTAAAAATCAATGATAAACACTTTGAAGTTATTGTTCGTCAAATGATGCGTAAGGTTAAAATTGAAGATCCAGGTGACACTAATTTCCTTGAAGGCGAAATGGCTGACAAATGGGAATTTATGGAAGAAAACGACAGAATGTTTGGCAAAAAAGTGGTTCTTGACGCTGGCGATTCTGAAAATCTTAAACCAGGTCAAATTGTTTCTGCTCGCAAACTTAGAGACGAAAACTCTACTCTAAAACGTAAAGACCTTCGTCTTGTTGAAGCTCGTGATGCTGTTGCGGCTACTTCTAGTCAAATACTTCAAGGTATTACTCGTGCTGCTCTTCAAACTCAAAGCTTTATGTCGGCTGCTTCATTCCAAGAAACTACTAAAGTGCTTAATGAAGCTGCTATTGCAGGTAAAATTGACACTCTTGAAGGCTTAAAAGAAAATGTTATTGTTGGTCACTTAATTCCTGCTGGTACAGGTATGAGACGTTACGATCACATTATTGTTGAGCCTAAAGAAAAAAGTGAGAATTTGACTTATTCTAATTAATAAGAATAATTATGGAACAAGAAGAAAAAAAAGGACAAATTAATATTGGCATCACTAACGAAGTGGCTCAAGGTATATATTCTAACCTTGTGGTGGTTGCAAATTCTAGTTCTGAATTTTTAATCGACTTTATCAAATTGATGCCGGGACTTCCAAAAGCTGAAGTACAGAGTCGTATTATTATGACTCCTGAAAACGTAAAAAGATTAATGTTGATTCTTCAAGACAACATTATGAAATACGAAGCTACCTTTGGCAAAATCAAAAACGTTGAAGGTGCGGGTGGCTCTAATGTCCCGTTAAGTTTTAATGGTCCAAAAACTCAGGCTTAGTTCCAATAACCTTTAAGAAAACGCCATTATGATATTGTCATAATGGCGTTTTTTTTACTCATTATTTATAATAATTAATTCTTTTTTTTTATAACAAAATAATTAGTTTTATATTTGATTGTTTAATATTAAAAAAACTAATTATGAAAAAATTAATTTACATTCTGTTATTATTGTGTTTATATTCATGTAGTTCTAACACAAAATATGAAAGTTTTAATGCTATGTTTGCATCAAAACCTTATTCAAAAGTTAAAACTATACCTGCATTTCCTGAATTAAACAAATTAATCAATTATCCCAAAAGATTTTTAATAAGTAACAATTCTGTAGTGATTTGTTCACGAGATGAAGATACTTTAGTTTTAGTAGAAGACCGTAACACCAAATCAATAACAAAAATAATCACTACAGGACAAGGACCTAAAGATATTATAGATATATCAAATATTTGTTCAGAAAATGGTTTATTATATATAATGGGTTTTTACGAACGTAAAATGTTGGTTTACGATGAAATAAATAAAAATATTGAAGAAGATACATCTATTAGAAATACATTATTAAAATATATATGTTCAACAGAATTTAAATACGATTCTGATAATTTTATATGTTCAATGGTAGAAAATGACGACCGTTTTTTATTAAAAAATCAAGATACTGTGGTTACATTTGGTAAAATTGCACCTTTTGATGATTATACTTCTGTTGATATAGGTTGGATTTTACAATCTGCTTTTGACATTAATAAAAAGCAGAAACGTGTGTTTTGGTGTTCTGGTATTGGTGATGTATATGGAATTTATGATTATTCAGATATTTATAATATTAAAACTATCAACGAGTCAATACTTAAATTTCCTATTCGTAGTATTGAAGATAAAAGGGCTTCTACTGATGAAACTATGTTTGCAACTTATAATATTACTTCTAACGATGATTATGTTTTTATGCTTTTTTCTGGAAAAACATTTAAAGACATTAATTTAGCAAATCAAGATGCTATTTATGACTCTAAATATATATTCGTTTTTGATTGGGATGGCAATCCTATAAAATATATATACACAGATCATGATATTCATTCAATTTGTTTTGATAATAAAGACAACAAATTATATGGTATAGAACTTAATAACGAATACGAATATAGTATTTGTGAAATTCCATTAGAATAATCTTTAAAAAAAACTAATTATGAAAAAATTAATTTACTTTCTATTATTATTGTGTTTATATTCATGTAGTTCAAACAATGATATAACAAAATACCAAAAAAAAAGAGGAAATATTATTGAAGTTAAAAACAAAATCAAAGAAATAGACTTAAACGATGTATTATTACATGAAAATTCTGTGCCATATATATTTGGAAAATATTTCATAGTTTTAGATCCATATACCACAGAAAAAGTTATAAATATATTTGACAAAACAACCTTTAAACATTTAGTATCAGTAGGAAACCATGGACAAGGACCATTTGAATATGTAAGTGCAGGAGGTTTCGCTGATAATCATAAAGGTGAGTTTTATTTAACTGATTTTGGTAAATATGTAATAAATTCGTATCATATAGATAGTTTAATTAATGATTCGGTATATCAGCCAAAAGAATTTCGACGTATAAAAGAAAGTTCATTTCCTTCTGATTATATTATAATAAATGATAGTATAACCATAGCTCAATTAATTCATCCAACAAGTATATCTACATTTGTTGAATATACAGGAATTTGGAATATAAAAACAGGAAATATATCAATGCTAACCGACACCATAATACAAGAATGTCATAAAAAACGATTTGTATTGGCTGTTTCACCCCAAGATGAAATTTTTGCCGAATGTAATTATTTAATAGATATGATATGTATCTATAATTTTAAAGGAGAATTATTACATAAAGTTTTTGGACCTGATATAAAAAAAGAACACTACTTAACTTTTAATGACGCAACATTTTCTAATGACTATTTGTTCACCTTATATCAAGGTGGTGATTATGGTAGTGAAATGTATGATTCTAAATGTATTATATTTAAAAAGAATGGTGATTATGTAGCAACATTACATTTAGGTTATAATGTAATTCGTTTTTGTTATGACCAAGACAATAATCGATTAATATTTTGGTGTAATGATGAAATACTTTGTTGTTATCTCGATTTAAATGGAATAATTGATTAAAAAATTGTTGTCAGAGAAAACATTTTTTACGACCCAAAAAAAGTATCATACAAACAATTAAAACAATACAACAAAAAACTCTACAAATATTTTGTAGAGTTTTTTTGTAGAGCAACCAAAAAATTATTTACTATCTTTTTCGTTAGATTTACGAGTAGATCTTGATTTGATAATAGTATATTCTTGGTCAATAATAACTTGAACAGCGCCAACATATTTAATAGCATCTTCATCACCTTTATCAGCATACATATTAATATAAGGTAATGTATTATTAAACGCTTGACAAATTAATTTACGTTGATTAGTAGCAAAACCCACAGGAATTTCATCAAATTCTTTGTGTTTGTCTCTAATCAATGCGTCCATAAGACCAGAAATGGTTTGAAGCTCACCTACACAACTAGAAAGACCAGGATCCACATTTTCATAGCCAGATATTTGTTTTAGAATATCTAGCATTCCACTATTGCGAGTGTCTGGAGATACACCACTAGCATGACACAATTTTTTTTCTACTATTTGCTTATTGATTTTTGTTAATTTATCAATAGCAATTTGATATGTCTTTTTCTCCTCTGAGTCTGCTTTCCTTATTTTAAGATTTAATAAATTAACAGAAGTATTTATTTGGCTGTTAATTGCAGAAACCATCATGTGAGCATCTTGATTATACTGCTCTAATAATTCACTTTTAGAATACTTACGATTTTTTCTGCTATACTTATGCCAACCTTCCATTAAACTAAATAAGGTTGCAAAATGTGTAGGACACAAAGCTTGTACTTTGTCATTTACTTGTAGAAGAATATTGTCAAATGTTTTGGCAAATTCTGTGTTTGGTGCTTTGGATAATGAGATATCTTTTAGTTTGGCATTCATAATTTATAATTATTTAATAATATCGTTTCAAATTTAGTGAATTTATTTTATATTTCCAAATAAATTTGATATAAATTGTTAAAAATAAATAAAAATAATTTATTTAAGTTTATTAGAAAATTGAAATTAACATAAAATATAGTGTATATGTTTAATGTAGCGAATTTTGATGATATTTACTCAATATATGTTATTATATTATCGATATGTAAGATATAATCACTTAGTATATTTTATTTTAATCTCTATATTTAATAGTGATTTATTTTGTTTAAACTAAAATATATTTGCTACTTAGTTGTGATTGACTTGTTTTTAACACCAACCTAAGCTCTATATTAATCAGATTGACTTAATTTAAAATTATATATTATCGATACTTTAATTAGATTTTCTTTTTATAAATATATACATTGGCAAACCTTTAAAGTGATTGACTAATTTTTAGTAACTACTCTAGTGACCCTTTAAAATGATTGACAAGATTTTTGTGTATTTATTAGTTCTACAATTGTATGATTTTTTTAAAATAAATTGATTTGTAGCTCTACAAATCATAAATTCACTTGGTGTACCATTCAATTGTAGCGATATGATAGTTAAATTAATTTAGTTGATTTATCTTTTGTAGGCGAAATATGTTAATATTAGTTATTATGTTTGTCTTTATAATTGCTTATATAGTTTGATAAACTTTTTCAATCTAACTGTTGTATTGCTTGGTTAATTAGTAAAAATTAGTCAATCACTTTGTTATAGAGCAATAATGAACATTTAGTTTTTGTCAATTTTCTATTTTTTTTCTACTTTTTTATTTTTTACAATGTTTATATATCAATTGTAGAGATTTTTTGTTGTTTTCATAACGTTAAACTACCATTTTTTTACGAAATAAGTTGTTTTAACTTAGTTAATTATTCAAATGTAGCGACATAATTGTTATTTTATTCTTTGTATACAGTTTATCATGTTGATATTATTAATATTTAGCATTATTTATACATTTAAACATTTCAATATGTTAGATGTTTTACACTTTGTTAACTATAAATCATATCGCTAATATTAAAAAATATAAAGTAAACTACAAATTATTAAATATATAAATATAAAATTAAATCAATAATTAAGTAGTCGTAAAAATTCTTTATCAATTAATAATAAATATAATAAGTATTCAAATAGCTTTGTTCTTCATTGATAGTTCCATCATCGTTTAATTTAAAATATTCATAAGGATATGAGTATTCATCAGCAAGATATTTAACAGGGAAAAATGCAGAAGATTTTCCAAAATATCCCAACATAAATAGTGTTGTGATATAATCATTATTAAAATAAGATTCTAATAGATTTTTCATCCAATATTGACCTGTTTTATTTTCAAGAGAATTTTTATCATATATATAAGTATAAGTCATTTTTGTATTGTGAGCAATTTTGTTTGTAGTATTATCTTCGTTGTAATCTATTGTAACAAAATTTTCTTCATTAATAACATTATAAACTTTAGTAATTTGGTCATTGTCATTATAATTGATTTTTCTAAATTCTGTATAATTGTTATTATCTTGTTTATTATAAATAACAGTTATATATCCATAATCGTTTAATTCAAATTTTAATGGATCTTCACTATTATCCAAAATAAGATATTTTTTGTGATTTTTAAATTCAAAACTAATATCCGCAAAAGATTTTAATTCATCGTTATAATAGTATTGAATTTTTGATAAAACATCGTTGTTGTATTTTATTTTGTAATTATATTTAACTTTAGTTGCCATTTTAACAATTTCAGTGATATGTAAATAATCACCTTTTATATCAATAGGTTCATCATCGTCATTTGGGGTATTGTTATCAATTGAGGTAGGGGTGATGTCGTCATTTTTTTCTTTGTTGCACGATGTTATAGCATATGATGAAATTATTAATGCTATTAATGTTAGTTTTAAAATTTTTTATCATTTTTGTTTTTTTTAAAATTATATTGAATAGAAAAAAATTATTATTAAAAAAAAGTTGTAAAAAAAAGGCGAGTATAAAATTTATACTCGCCTTTTTTCAAATAAATAACAATCTATTTAATCAGTTTAAAAGAATTCATAAATTTTTTAGCTTCTTTGTCAGAAATTTCAGAGTTATAAGCCATAGTACCAAATTGATAATATCTTTTACCCACAAAGTAAGAACGCATGTTAACGTTTAAAGAGTCTCTAACCACACCAGAAAAAGTTAACCCTTTGTTACCGTTAAGTCTTTCAGAGTCTGATTTTTCAATTTTACCACCCATATTTTTCATAAAAGTTTCGGCTTGAGATTTTAAAGCCTCTTCCACATTGCTATCAGTAATAGCGCCTACAGGATAATCAGAATAAGTGGCAAAATAAAAAGCGTTATCACTTTTTTGATAAGTAAATTGATAATTAACAATAATACCAGCTTTGTTTTTTAATTCACTTTTTACAGGGCCTTCTGGATCTCCAGGAAAATTAATAGAGAATTTACCATTTGCATTTTGAAAAGAATTTTTGTCGATATTATCTTCTTTTTCTTCTTTTTTTGTTTCTTGATTTTCGTTGTTGTTGTTGTTAACAACTTCAGTATTTTGTCCGTTTTGTTTATTAGACTGATTATTGTTGTTATTAGTAGTTGTTGTTTGGTAACAAGCTGTGCTAAATAATAGTCCACAAACAGCTAATGATAAAAAATATTTTCTCATGTTTTTTTGATTTTATGTTTTTGATTAATTTTAGCAAAGATAATGATTTTTTGTTTAAGAGTAATAATATTGAAGTGATTTTTTGAAATGAATTTAAAATAAGTATTTAATTGTTAATAAATAAAAATCAGTATTAACAATAATATAAATATTCAATATTTTGAAGTAAAAATTTGTTCGGTATAATATTTGTTTATGCCACATTAGAAATAATAGAAACAACAACTCAAAAATATAATACAACAATTATGAAGAAATTATCATTAATATTTACCATGTTAATTGCGCTCTTAATAATAAGCGCAAAAGGTTATGCTATCGATGAACCAAAAGCAGATATTCAAACCAATGGTCCACAAGTAAATTCTCCTGAAAATATCAATGATGAAGGAGATCCCGAAACCGTTTATTGGTATTTTATTCGTATAAGAATAGATAGCAAAAAGAAAGATATTGAAATCTTAGGACCAGGTACTAAAATCTCTATGGGTTCTAAAAATGAATTTATAAAGGCAGTATGGAAAGGAATATCACAACGACAAGTAGCCATAGGTCCATTTGCTTCAAAAGAACAAGCCGATAATTCAAAGGTATTTTATAAAAAATCGAAAGATAAAATAACCGAAATGCCTACAAATACAGGAGATACATATTATTGGTTTCAAGTATCATTTAGAGAATTAAAACGTATAGGTTCTTATGAGTTTACACATAGTCCCGCAGCAGTATCATCAGGAAGTTACAATGAATTTATAGATGCCTTGTTTGAAGGTGTAACATTCCAAAGATTATCAGTAGGTCCATTTGCCACAATCAATGATGAAACCAGAGGTATTTATGTAGATGGTAATGTATGGGCAGAAAAAGCCAAAACAATTTATCGTGCCAACGAATAATAATAAAATAAAAACAGGACTATATTTTGGTTCTTTTAATCCAATTCACAACGGTCATTTAATGCTTGCCAATTATCTAGTAGAGAATGGAGGCATTGACTGTTTGTGGTTTGTGATTAGTCCACAAAATCCTTTCAAGAAAAAAGATTCACTTCTTGCAGATTATCATCGTTTAGAATTGGTGCGTTTGGCAATAGATGATTTTCCAAAATTTCAAGCATCTGACATCGAATTTTCTATGCCCAAGCCTTCGTATACTATTAATACATTATGTTATCTTTCTGAAAAATATCCAAATAGAGAGTTTTATTTGATTATGGGCGGTGATAATATTGAAGGTTTTTATCGTTGGAAAAATTCTGATCAAATTTTAGATCATTATAATATAATAGTTTTTCCTCGAAATGGTTATAATGCTAATCAATATTTAAATCATCCTCATGTTCATATTGTAGAAACTCCTATAATAGAGGTATCAAGTACATTTATTAGAGAGTCTATTTCAAAAGGTCAAGATGTTAGATATTTTATGCCTCAAAAGGTATGGAAATATATTGATGAAATGAATTTTTATAAATAAATTTAATTATTTAGTTTTTAATTATTAAAGAATTCTTTTTGTATTGACTTTTGTATTATTTCAAAAAATTCACCAAATTCGTTTTCTATATCGGTATAGTTTATTTTTAATATTTCAATAATATCATTAGTTTTTTTAGGGAACGAAGTTTGACATTCCATAGTTTTAAAAGCCGCAGAAATACCTTTTATTGTTTCGTAACTTTTTAAACGATTACTAATAATAAGGTGTGGAATTAAAGGTTGTAAATTTTTAGGAAGAATATCAAAATATTGAATACAATATTCGTAAAAAGTATTAACAAAATTATCTAAACTAATATTAGAATATTGATTCCAATTTTTGGCTAAAAAATGATCATAAATAACGTCAATAGCCACACCCGCATATCTGCCTAAAATAGGTTTAAATCTATAAATGCTATTAATTACAATATCATTGGTATCAGTAAAATTATCGATATAACGGTGCATTCTTATACCTTTAGCCATTTCAGGAGGATATTTAGCATTAATAGAAATCATGCTACCTTTAACCCAATCGCCCACAAAATTCCCAACTTTTATGAGAGCCGAGTCTCCAGATAAAAATATGTGGGCAAGAAAATTCATTTTTTAGTTATTTTTGGTTTATTGCAAATATACTGAAATTTTATTGTTTTTGTATATACATAAACGCTTTTTTTTAGTACTAAAAAATGAGTTGGGATATTTATAATTATTTATGTAATAAAAAATAATTATAATTTTTGTTTTTTATTATTCTCTTCTTAACGCAATCAACGGATCAATTTTAGCAGCTTTTCTCGAAGGATATATAGATGCAATAATTGTGATAATTGTTGCAAAAATAATAGAGGCAACAGCTAATTTCCAATTAAAATCAAAAAAGTTAGAACCTGGCGTTAAAAGGTTTCCAATTTGTTCACCCGCAATAGCACTAGCTCCGCCCGAAGCAACGCATCCAAACAAAACACCAAAAATTCCACCAATAAATCCAATAATACTAGATTCAATATAGAAAATAAGTTTAATTTGTCGTTTAGTTGCGCCTATGGCTTTCATTATTCCAATTTCTTTTCTGCGTTCATAAATAGACATCAACATAGTGTTAATAATACCAAAAATAGAAACCAAAATAGCAATAGTCCCAATTGCAGCAAGAAGAATATCAATAATATTGAATATTTTTTCTATGTCTTCAAGTTTGTCGCCAACAGAAAAAACAACAAATCCCATATCTTCAATTTTAGATTTTACAATTTTAAGGTCTTTATAATTCAAAACTTTAACATACAAAGATTTATAATTTTCATAATTAACAGGTTTGTCGTTAATAATGTTGAAAACATCTTTTAAGTCAATAGCATGTAAATTTTCACAAGTATTAGAAGGAAGAAAAATACCCACCGATAATAATCCCGCAGATAAAGGACTTTGTTGAACAATACCAGTAATGGTTAAAGTAGTGGTGTCGTGTATAATAGGTATTTCTGCATTTGAAGCAGAATTAGGATTGTATTTATTATAGTCGAATATTTTAGTAATAATATGAATATCTTTACCAATAATAGAGTCAGCAGGTAAAACTTTAATGTTTTTGCTTTTACCAAAATCATTATCACCTTCAATAATATATCCAAATTTATATAAAGCAGCTTTGCTTAAAACAACGGAATTTTCTTTGTCAGATTTATAAAAATGACCATGAGCCATATTGCTAAAAGGTTTAAATTTTCCCATAATAGCAGGCACTGATTTTACATTACTTTTAATAGATTTACCATTAAAAGAAATTTCAGCAAATTTAATAATTTCAGGAAAAACCGTAGTAACTTGCGGAATCTGTTCAATAACAGAAACAATAGAGTCGTTGATAGGTAAAGATTCTTCGCTATATAAATAATTACCAAGATTGCCATATTTACTATAATCGTCGTCTTTAGTGCTAACATTAAGCCCCGTAAAAATATCATTACTAATAAGCGTGTTAGTAATGTTGTTTGTAATACCTTGCCCAATAGAAATCATAGAACTCAAAGACCCAATGCCTATTGTAACCCCTAAAATAGCAAGAAAGGTTCTAAATTTATTTTGAGTTAAATTATTAAGCGAAAGCGAAATAATATCGTATGGTTTCATAAATTATTCTTTAATAGTGGTTTTAATAATTTCCCCATCAGACAAAAGAACAGTTTTATGCGAAACACGGTAAGCTGTATCTTTGTCGTGAGTTACCATAATAATAGTGATATTATGTTTTTGGTTAAACATTTGTAAAAGCGACATAATTTCAAAAGACGTAGCAGTGTCAAGATTGCCTGTAGGTTCGTCGGCTAAAATAATTTTTGGTTTATTAGCCAGCGCTCTAGCAATAGCCACACGTTGAGCTTCTCCTCCCGAAAGTTCAGAAGGATAATGAAGCGCACGTTTGTTTAATCCCATGTTGTATAATAATTCACAAGCACGAGTTTCTCTTAAACTACGCGGAAATTCACTAAACATTAAAGGTAGTTTTACATTGTCGATAGCGGTTCGCCAAGGAATAAGGTTAAAAGATTGAAAAATCATACCAACTGTATATTTCCTATAATGCGATAATTGTTTTTCGTTCATTTCAAGAATATTATCGCCGTTATAAATAACATTTCCTTCGGCATTAGTATCAATTCCTCCAAGAATATTTAGAAGAGTAGACTTGCCCGAACCCGACTTACCAACAATAGAAACAAATTCACCTTCTTCAATATCTATATTAATATTTCGTAAAGCAAAAATTTTATTGCTACCTTTGTTGTAAGTTTTAGAAAGTTTTTCTATTTTTATTAGTGCCAATTCGGTAACTTTTTTAACTTTGTAAAATTACAAAAAAATACAATATATGTATATATTTTTAACCATTACTTTTATTGATTATGCAATTTAAAGATTATTATAAAATTTTAGAGGTTGAAAAAAATGCCTCAGCAGAGCAAATAAAAAAGTCATATCGTAGATTAGCAATGACTTATCATCCAGATCGTAATCCTGGAAATTTAGCTGCCGAAGAAAAATTTAAAGAAATAAACGAAGCATACGATGTATTAAGTGATGCCGAAAAACGTAAAAAATTTGATGTTATGTTTGATGGGCAGAAAAATACAGATGATTTTTATACAAGAAGTGCTCAAAATACAACAACCTCGGCAGAAGATAGTTGGTTTGAAAGAGCAAAACGAGGCGGATATTCTGAATTTTTCAACAATTTTTTTAAAAATAGTTCATTATTTAAAGGTGATAATTTTACAGGCAAAATAAATATATCGTTGCAAGAGGCTTATACGGGTTCAACACGTATATTAAATGTTCTTGGAAATGAGTTACGTTTAAAAATAAAGCCAGGAATATCAGATGATACATTGTTAAAAATACCAGAACAAGGTTATCCAGGAGTAGCTGGAGGACGTCGTGGTGATTTATATGTTAGGGTAGGGGTTACACCAGATCCTTTGTTTACTCGTAGAGGTGATGAGTTATTTACAGAAGTTTATGTAGATATTTATACAATACTTTTGGGTGGATATATTATGATATCTACACTTTCTGGAAATATTAAAATTGCTATTCCTCAAGGAATAGAATATGGTAAACAATTAAGAATTAGAAGTAAAGGTATGCCTGTTTATAATACACCAGGAGTTTATGGAGATTTGTTTGTAAAGGTTAAATATTCATTGCCTAAAAATATCAGTGACAAAGAAAAAGAATTAATAGAACAACTACGAGATTTGCGAACAAAGATTTCTAATAATTAGTATTAATTTATTAAGACTATGAAATATAAATATTTATTATTGGTATTATCATTTATAGTGATATCAAAAGTAAGTTATGCACAATTTGAGGATTTTGAAGACGAAGAAAAAAGTCAAATAACAATTTCAAATAATGAAAAAAAGAAAAAAGATGATAAATCTTTTTTAGAGAAGTATACATTTGGAGGAAATTTGGGATTTGGTTTGGGCAATTCAATGGCATATATCGAAACAGAACCATTTTTTGGATATCGATTTAATAAAGTGGTGAGTGCAGGCGTAACAGCAACATATATGTTTTATAGTTATGATGAAGATATTTTGTTGGATTCTTATAGAACATCGGTTTATGGAGCGGGAGTTTTTGCAGATGTTTATCCCATAAGGAGTCTTGTTTTACATGCCGAAGTAAGTGGGTTAAATTTTGATAATAAATTTGATGGTTATGGAAATTATTATATCGAAAAAAATCGCCAATGGGATATGCCTGTAATATTAGGAATTGGTTATCACATGAGTTTTAATGAATATATGGGTATAAATTATATGTTGTTGTGGAATGTGAATGATTCTAATGGGTTGAAATATAATGTTTATAGTAATCCAATAATAAGAATATCGTTTGTATTTTAAAAAATGAACTTTTTAGAAATATTTATATTGTCAGTTGGATTATGTTTTGATACATTAGCAGTGTCAGTAGTTTCAGGTCCATTTATTACAAATCGTAAAACAATAAATTATTCATATTTTGCATTTGTATTAGCATTAGTACAAGCTGCATTTATATTAGGCGGATTGTTTTCAGGAAGTATAGTAGTTCAGTTTGTAGCTTCGTTTGACCATTGGTTGGCATTTGTTCTTTTGATGTTTTTAGGATTAAGAATGATTTTATCAAAAGAAGAAAATAATGAAGAAGATTCACAAAAAAAGTTTAATGTATTAAAATTACCTGTATTATTAGCAATGGGAGTAGCTACAAGTATAGATGCTTTGTTTGTAGGTTTTAGTCTAGGACTAGTTGATAATAATGTTGTAGAAATAACATTATCAGTATTTTTTGTAACAGCATTGGCAGCTATAATTGGTTTAACACTAGGTAGATTGTTTAAAAATCAATTAGGTAAAAAACTAAATATTATTGGCGGTATTATATTAATATTAATAGGTGTAAAAATATTGGTAACTCATTTGATGGAATAAAAAAAAACAACACTTTATAAATAACAAAAGCGAGTATGAAAAAAAAGTTTTTTCATACTCGCTTTATTATTTTATGTATGCTATTTATTATTTATACCAATCTAAATCATTAGGATTACCATTATTGATATATTTAAATTTCATAGCATTTTCAGCAATGGCAAGGTTTAAGAATATGTTTGCATTGTTTAAAAATTTATCATTTCTTATACTATCAGTAAATAATAAGTATGAAACAATAATATTACCAGCCATTTCAACAAGATTACGCGCTTGAAAATCTATATACTCTTGACATTTGAAACTTTCAACAGTTTTAATAGCATTTTCGTAATCATTAGTCATTTGTAAAAGAAGATTACGTTGTTGTTGAAGGTTTTCATTATTGGCCATCATGCTATCCAATTCTGCCATACGTTGAGAAAAAATTCCCGTTGTAACCCCTTTAATAGCAGCAACAACTTGAAGTTGCGAAGTTCCTTCGTAAATTGTAGTGATACGAGCATCACGCGTGATGCGTTCAATAGGAAAATCTTTCATATATCCAGAACCACCATGAATTTGAAGAGCATCGTATGCAATTTGATTACACCATTCACTAGAAAATAATTTTAATAAAGGAGTGAAGGCATCAGCCATCTTTTTATAGTATTTAAGATCTGCGCGTTCATCAGAAGTAAGAGTACGTTCTTTGTTATTTTGAATTTCTTGCAATAGTTTACTCATATCAACAAAACGAGCAGTTTCATATAAAAGGCTACGCATACCTTTAAGTTTTGCATTCATATTTCCTAGCAATTGATAAACAGCAGGAAATTTTATGATAGGCGATTTAAATTGTTCACGTTCGTTAGCATATTTAATAGCTTCGCGATAAGCAGCTTCGGCAATACCAACAGATTGACCACCAACACCAAGTCGAGCACAATACATCAAACTCATAACGTATTTAATCAATCCCATTTTTCTATCACCTAACAAACGTGCAGGAGCGTCTTTGTAAACAAGTTCACATGTAGGAGACCCATGAATGCCTAATTTGTTTTCTACACGACGAACAATTTGGCAATGTTTGTCTTTTTCGTAAATAAACAATGATAAACCACGCCCATCGCCCGTGCCTTCTTCGCTACGAGCAAGAACTAATTGAATGTCGGCATCTCCATTTGTAATAAAACGTTTAACACCGTTTAAAAACCATTGGTTTTTGTCGGCATCGTATCTAGCTTTTAGTTGAACACTTTGAAGGTCAGACCCCGCGTCTGGTTCTGTTAAAACCATAGCAAGAGATTTTCCTTGTGCTGCAAGAGGTAAAAATTCTTGTTTAAGTTCTTCAGAAGCAAATTCATTGATTGTTTCAGCGCAATCTTGAAGTCCCCAAAAGTTTGCAAATCCACCATCAGCACGTGAAATCATTTCGCCTACCATTATGTATGGAACATTCGAAAAGTTTAGACCATTATATTTCCTAGGTAAAGTTATGCCCCAAACACTAGCTTTGCGAAGAGCTTCGTAGTTTTCTAATGTATGAGAATTATATTTTAAATGATCGTTTTCAATAGAATGTCCTTCAATATCATTAGCTTCTGCATTAGGAGCAATAACATCTGCACAAATTTCGCCACAAAGTTCCATCACTTTTTGATAGCTATCAATAGCATCATCGAGGTTTGAAGGAGCATAATCAAATTTATTTTTATCAGCAAAACCTCTTTCTCTTAACTCAATTATTCTATTCATTAAAGGATGAGTAAGATGAAATTGTAGGTCTGAATTGTCATTATAAAAATTAGCCATGATCTTAGAATTATTTATAGTATTTAATCATTTTAGTTAAAACCTCTGAAACATCACCAATAATCACATAATCGGCAATAGAATTGATAGGTGCGTTTTCATCGGTATTTATAGAAATAATAATAGAAGAGTCTTGCATGCCAGCTCGATGTTGAACTTGACCACTAATACCACACGCAATGTATAATTTAGGACGAACAGTAACACCAGTTTGTCCAATTTGACGTTCGTGTTCAGTGTATCCCGCGTCAACAGCAGCGCGCGAAGCTCCTACTTCACCTCCAAGTATATCGGCTAATTGATGCAATAATTTAAAATTCTCTTTTGAACCAACGCCATATCCTCCTGCAACAATTACAGGTGCTGATTTTAGATTTATTTTACTTTTTTCAATAACTCTATCAATAATTTTAACAGCAAAATCAGTGTCTACAATAATCTTTTTAAAGTCAAATAATTTGATTTCACCTTTATAATTATCATCAAAAACAATTTTTTTCATAACCCCTTCGCGAACAGTAGCCATTTGAGGACGAGCTTCAAGGTTTATGATAGTTGCAATAATATTACCTCCAAATGCAGGACGAATTTGGTAAAGAAGATTTTTGTAAGTTTTATTAATTTTCTTTTCTTCATGATCGCCAATTTCCAGACTTGTACAATCGGCAGTAAGTCCAACTTTTAGAGCCGAAGCAACATGTGGAGCAAGGTCGCGACCTATTGATGTGGCTCCAAATAATACAATTTGAGGTTTTTCTTGTTTAATAAGTTCGATAACAATTTTTGAATGTGGTAAGGTTTGATATGGCGACAATTTAGAATTGTCGCAAACGTGGATAACATCCACACCATATTTAAAAATTTGTTCTCCTATTTTTGATAATTTATAATCGATAGCAATTGCTTCTAGTTTACAATCAAGACGATTTGCAAGTTCACGACCTTTAGATAAAAGTTCTAAACTTACATCAGCAACAATTCCGTCTTCTATTTCACAATATACAAATATGTTGTTCATTGTTATATATTTTTATTGGTAGAGAGTTGAATATTTAAAACTTACTACTTACTACTTTCTACTTACTACTTACTACTTAAATAACATGTTTTTCACTTAATTCGCCCATAAGCATTTTGATATCACTATCGTTAGAAGATAGTTTTTTAGATTCTTTAGTTTGAAGAACCACCATTTCAATTTTTTTTACTTTAGTAGGCGAACCAGATAATCCAAGACGTTGTTCATCAGCATTAATATCATCAGCCGACCATACTTTAATATTTAGGTATGGTTTATTTTTATATAATTCGGCATCAACACCAGTTTGAACAATTTCGTCAGGAGTTTTTGCATATTTATATTTCATTGTGAGTTTTGCATTTCTGCTACGGCAAGGAGCTGCAGAACCATGAACTGTAATTAACAAAGGAAAAGAAGAACAAATAGTTTCAACACCATGTTCTAAACGACGACGGATAGTGATGTTTTTTTCGTTGATGTCTATAATTTGTTCTGCGTATGTAACTTGTGGAATGTTGAGTTTTTCTGCAGCTTGAGGTCCCACTTGAGCTGTATCTCCATCAATAGCTTGACGACCACATAATATAATGTCAAAGTTACCAATAGTTTTAATAGCTTGAGAAATAGCATAACTAGTAGCAAGAGTGTCGCTACCACCTAATTTGCGATCTGTGAGTAAAACCCCATTGTCAGCACCACGAAACAATCCTTCACGAACTATGTCAGCAGCTTTTGGTAGTCCCATGGTTAAAATAGTGATTGTTGATTGCGGATATTTGTCCTTAATTCTTAAAGCTTGTTCGAGAGCGTTAAGATCTTCGGGATTAAAAATAGCCGGCAATGCAGCACGATTCATTGTACCATCTTCTTTCATAGCGTCTTTGCTTACGTTACGTGTGTCAGGTACTTGCTTTGCCAATACAATAATTTTAAATCCTTTCATTTTTAGTGTTTATTTTAATATTTAAAAGCAAAAGTAAAATCTCTTTTTTAATAACAAAAAAAATAACATTTAAAAAATCATAATTCATAATATAAAAAAACAGGGTTCAATTTTTCGCAAATTTTGATTTTTTTGAAATAGTTTTTAGCATAATAAAGATTAAGAAAATTACGTAAATATGTGCTTCTATAAATTTATAAAGGCTTGTTGTTCCTTGTTTTTTGTTTCTAAATTCTGTATATTTGTATTTGTAAAACAATTATAATGAAATTAATAATCTCCCTATTATTACTATTATTATTTTTTCCAAAAACAGCTAATGCACAAACTTTTGAACAAGTATTTTCAAGGGCAAAAGAATTGTATGATTCAGCACAATGGCGAAAAGCAGATACAGTTTTAGCTCATTGTAGACAAATTGCTAGAAATCAATTTGGAAAGTATTCACTTGAGTATGCCAATGTACTAAGTTTAAGCGGTGAATTAGCATGGAAACTTGATCAAAAATTTGAAGCAGATTCTTTATTAACACTATCACTTGATATATTTAATATAAACAAAGATAATATCTCTCCACTATATATAAAAACGCTAAGTAGACATGCTTTATATACAGATTTTAATGTTAAACAGTGTTTATTAGCAGTTGAACTTTCACAAATTCAATTTGGTGACAATTCTATAGAATATGCCGATGCATTAGATTATTTGGGAAAATGCTATGTTGAAATTCAAGAATTTAATAAAGCATTAGATGTATTATTAATTGCCTTAAAAATAAAGAAACAACTATTTGGAGAAAATAATATACAATGTGCTACCACAATGATTAGTATTTCAGATTGTTATTATGATTTATTTAACCCAACAGAAAAGATGTATTATGATCAAAAAGTAGCAGAAATAATAAAAAATTCAATAGGAGAAAATAATCCAATTTATGCTTATGTTTTAGGTACATTAGCATTATCTTACGATTTGATAGGAAATTATGAAAAAGAGATTGAATTGTTTGAACAATCATTAAGAATATATCGAGAAACGCTTGGTGAAACTTATTCTGGCTATTTAATTACATTAAACAATTATTCTTTTGTATATTCAGATAATGGTGATATAAAAAAGGCTATTCAAATATTAAATGAAATATCAGAGGAATTTTTAAAACTATTTGGATATAATAATATAGATTATGCAACTTCATTAATAAATCTTGGATGTCGTTATGGAGATTTAAAAAATTATAACAAAGCAATAGAATATCTGCAAGAATGTTATGAAATATATAAAATAATATTAGAAACAAAATCTAATGATTATGCAAATTGTTTGTATAAATTAGGATTTTATAATAGTAAAAATAACAATAGAAGAAAAAGTATTCATTATTATAAAAAATCGAGTAAATTGTATAAAAAAAATCAAGGAAAAGAAAATGCAGTTTATTTAAAAACAATTGGCGGTTTGGCACTTGTAAGTAACATAAACAAACGAATAAAAATATTAAAAAATGTTATTGATTTATCTTCAAAAATATACAATACAAATAATTCTCAATTTCAATCATATAATTTTAATTTAGGAAAAGCATATTTTCAAAAAAAACAATATTCGATGTCGGTAGATTATTTATCAACCGCACTAGATATCAACAATAAACGATTATCCGACAATTTTGCCTTTATGTCGTCAGATATGAAAGAACATTATTGGAATATTAATCAAGAAGAATATCCTTATATTCGAAAATTGGTTTTTCAAATACCTAAAAATACCAAAGTATTGTGTTCAGCCTATGATGGAGAGTTGATAAACAAAGGTGTTTTAATGACATCAGAACTACAAATAGAAAAAATAATAAAAAATAGTAGTGATTCTTTATTAATAAAACAATACGAAGAAATAAATAAACTTAAAAGATTATTTAGTTTATATAATGCAGAAGAAGAAAATAAACATTCAAAAGAAAGAGATTCATTGCGTGATGTATTAGAAAAACTAGAACGAAATTTATCAATAAATTGTAGAGAATATGGAGATATAACTCGCCCCTTAAAAATAAGATGGCACGAAGTTAAAGATTCATTAAAAGATAATGAAGTAGCCATAGAGTTTATAAAAGAACCATTACTTAAATCAAAAACAGATACAATAGCAAGTTATGGAGCATTGATATTAAGCAAAGCTATGCCATATCCAGTTTTTGTATCATTATTTAGAGAAGATCAATTTAATAAAATATTTAACGATTTACATTATTTTTCAAAACTTAACGATACTATATTATACAGCATGATTTGGCGTCCTATTGAAAAATATTTAAAACCTAACAACAAAATATATTTTGCACCAGTTGGAGTTTTAACACAAACTCCAATAGAATTTGCTTTTCTAGATTCAACAAAAACAATATCAGATATATATGATATTTATCGAGTGTCCTCAACACGAAATATAGCTATGGGCAAAAAACATATAGATTTAACAGATGCAATTGTATATGGAGGAATTAATTATGATACAGATACAACTATAATGAAAAATAATAAAAAAAATTACAATTATGAAAATCAATATAAATATCGTGCAAATTTCATTTTGTATGATTCTGTATATGTAAACTATTTATCTAGTTCAGAAATAGAAGCAAATAATATTGCCAATATCTTAGATAGTTCTAATATTTCATATATTAAATTATGCAACAATAATGCTTCAGAAGAGTCATTTAAAGCTTTGAATGGTAATAGTAAAAATATAATTCATATTGCTACCCATGGTTTTTATCTTCCAACTAATTCAAAAATAAACAACAACGAAGATGCTTTATTGTTTTCAGGATTATTATTTTCAGGATGTAATAATATTTTGCAAAAGAAAACAATACCAGAAGGAGTAGAAGATGGAATACTATTATCGAAAGAAATTAGTCAATTAGATTTAAGTAAAACAGATTTAGTAGTATTATCAGCTTGTAAAACAGGAGTTGGAGTAACAGATTATGAAGGAGTATTTGGGTTACAACGAGGATTTATAAAAGCTGGAGTTAATACATTAATAATGAGTCTTTGGGATGTAGACGATTATGCAACATTATTATTAATGACCGAATTTTATAAACAATTAAGTCAAGGAAAAAACAAACATGATGCATTTATTCAAGCAGTACGCTATCTTCACAATTATCCAGATTCAAGGCCTGAATATTGGTCTGCTTTTATTATGCTCGATTAAAACTTATTTAATTTATAAACATCAAAAATTATAAAAATAGTTTGAAGTTATGTAATAAGTCAATACTTATTTTTCACCCCAATAAATAGCAGCAATACCAAACGATAGCCATTTGAGTTGAGGTTTTTGATAGTTACATTTAGACATTATGTCTATAAAACGTTGACCATAAGGAAAATTATCAACGCTATTTGGTAAATAAGTATAGGCACTTTTGTCTTTAGAAACAATTCGTCCAAAAAATGGCAATATTTTGTGAAAATAAAAGCCAAATAATTTATTAATAATAGGATTAGAAGGTTCGCTAAGTTCTAATACCACAAGACGTCCACCAGGTTTTAATATTCTGTAAATTTCAGTAAGACCAGCAGGAATATCCGCAAAATTTCTAACACCAAAACCAACAGTAACAGAATCAAAACTATTATCAGAAAAAGGTAAATCTAAAGAATCTGCCTTAATAAACTTAATTTTGTTTTGCAGATTAAGTTTCTCTGCTTTTTGAATTGCAACATTAAGCATATTTTGTGAAATGTCAACCCCAATAATCTCTTTAGCATTAGTTTTTTTTGCTTCAAGAATAGTAAAATCACCAGTACCAGCAGCAATATCAAGAATATTATTAGGATTATTTTGAGCTGCTAATTTAATAGCTTTTCTACGCCAAATTTTATCAATACCTAATGTAAGAGAGTGATTTAATAAATCATATTTAGGAGCAATATTATTAAACATTATTTCAACTTGCTCACGCTTAGATTTATCGCTATCACTATATGGTTTAATTTCCATTTTATTATAATTTGAATTTTATCAACACAACATTTTAATTATTCTTACTCATTTTAAAAAGGAAATCCTTTTCATCTTGTGTTAAATAATCGTATCCAGATTGAGAAATCTTTTCAAGAATTTTGTCCATGCGTTGTTGATCAGAGGCTTTTTGTTGATTAAATTCTTCGTCGGTTAAAGGGGTAGTGTCTATGTAGGTTTCGTTAGAGTATTTCTTTTTATTATTATTATTCATATTGGCGCGATAAGAAACTTTCATTTTAGGTTTTTTATCAGAAAAAAATAAATTAGAAAAGAAACCAATAATAGCATCTATCATAGAACAAAACCAACGAGTAATATCTTTACCATTTTTTAAGCATATAGCAAAACAAGCACCAAAAGCTGCACCACCAATATGAGCAATATGTCCGCCAGGATTTTCTTTTGGAATTGATAATAAATCAAAAATAATATAAATAATAGCTAACCATTTAAGAGAAACTTTTAGTAAAGCAAAAAAGTAAATATCATAATTAGGTTTATACACACAAATGGCAATAACAATAGCAGAAACAGCAGCCGAAGCTCCAAGGGCAACAGTATTATCAATAACAGGTTGAAAAACTGGGAATAAATTATAGGCACCTACAAAAAATAAAGCACCTGTTAATCCACCAAGAAAATAAACTGCAAACAATTGTCTACCGTCAAGAAAATCAATAAAAATTCTTCCTAAGAAAAATAACCATAACATATTACCGAAAATATGCCAAAAGTCAGTATGTAGAAACATATAAGTAATAGGAGTCCAAAAATGATTTCCTAAATCGGATATACTTGCAGGAACTGCACAATAATATGAAGAGTAAAGATCTACATTAATATTAGACGCTCCTAAAAACAAAAACAAACCAATAACCTTTATTAATAAATAAACAATTATATTAACGGCTATCAATTTATTAACCATATTTTTTGAAATAAAATTAGAAATTGTGTTCATGTTAAAAAGTTTTATTTATTAAAGAAATCATTAAAAGGAAATTTTCTCCAAATAAGCATAATGATAGCACCAACAATTGCGCCACCTAAGTGTGCCCAGTGTGCAATATTATCGCCTGAAAAATTAGATAATTCCAACACTAATTCTATTGCACAAATAATTAATATAAAATATTTAGCAGGAATTCCTATTGGAAGAAATATAATATACATTTTTTGGTTTGGAAACATCATTGCAGAAGCAACCAACAAACCAAATATAGCACCAGATGCACCAACCATAACACCTGTACTAATTTTAGAATATTCTAAAACAATATAATTGACTTGCTGTTTAATATCTAAAATAAACGAATTATCTTGACTATATTCAGCCCAATGATCAATTAAATCAAAAACAGGATCTTGTTTAAACAAAAAAGGGAATTTTTGAGTTATTGTTTCAAATGTATGAGCATTAGGATTAGCCAAAAATTGATTTAGACAATCCATTAATGGATGTAAATGTATATAACTTATCAAAGTATTTATTAAAGCAGCTCCAATACCTGTTACTAAAAAATAAAAAATAAATCGTTTTGTACCCCAAATATATTCTAATACAATACCAAACATAACTAGAGCAAACATGTTGAAAATCAAATGAGAAAAATCTCCGTGCATAAACATGTATGTAAAATATTGTATTGGGTTAAATAAATCAGATGTATAATAATATAAACCACATGTTCGATATAAATCAATGTCCCAATATTGTAATATATTTGTTAATAAGAGCATTACAATATTAATAATTAGCAATACTAATACACCTTTGGTAATTCTTATCATTTCAAAAACAATTAAAAAAACAACAAACTAACTAAATTTTTTTTCGAGTTCATCTAATCCAATAATAATTATTGTAGGATTACCCTCAGGCGAATAATTAGGAGCAGATGTAGAAAAAAGCGAATCAATAAGATTTCGCATTTCTTCAGGCAAAAGAGTTTGACCATAAGATATAACCTCACGATTAGCAGCTGCTATTGCTAATATATCTTTTATAGACGAAGAAACATTTCCATGACCTTCTTTATAACTTTCTATAATATCGTTAATGATATCAATTGCATTGTTTTGATTTAAAAACGAAGGAATACCATTAATAGTTAAAGAATTGTTTTCGTTAAATTCAATATCAAAACCAACCACTTGAAATTCGTCTCTAATGTCGTATGCCATAGCAAAATTTTGAACATCAAGAGGCAATTCTATTGGATATAACAATGTTTGAACAGCATCAACATTAGCATTAATTTGGTCGAGATATTTTTCGTATAAAATACGTTTATGAGCTCGATGTTGATCAATAATCATTAATCCAGATTTAGAAGGACTAACAATATATTTATTTTTAATTTGAATCAAACGATTTTCAACACTTTCAGAAAACAATGGTTTAGAATCATTTTTAGTTAATTCAGATTGTTGTTCAGAATTAAACCTACTTGACATAATAATGTCAGAATCATTATCAAAGTTAGAATATAAATTTTGCCAATTGTTTAAATTATGTTGCGAAGTTTCGTTATAATTAGAATGATAAGAAGAATTATTGTTCTTTTCAGAATCGTTATCAAAAGGATTATAATAAGGATTATATGAAACCTTAGGCATTGGAGGAATAGGATCGTTTTTAGAAAAATGAGGAATTTCAGCGTCAGGTTCACCCTCAAAATCTATAGCAGGAGCAATGTCACATTTAGATAAAGTTTCTCTAATACCTGCTTGTAACAATCTAAATATGTCAGAAGTATTCTCAAAATTTATTTCAGTTTTAGTAGGATGAACATTAACATCAATAGTATGAGGATCAATGTCAAAATATAAGAAATATGGAGGAATACAATCTGGACGAACAATATTTTCGTATGCTAAAGTAATAGCTTTATGAAAATATTGACTTTTCATGTATCTATTATTAACAAAAAAGAATTGCTTATCACTACGACGTTTAGTAGCCGACGGTTTACCCGTAAAACCAGTGATTTTAACAATAGAAGTATCAATTTCAACAGGTATAAGTTCTTGGTTAATAGATTTACCAAAAACATTTACAATTCTTTGTTTAAGATTAGAAGCACGAAGATTATAAATTAAATTATCATTATGATAAAGAGTAAATTCAATATTAGGATGAGTAAGAACAATACGTTGAAATTCATTAACAATATGTTGAAGTTCAGTGCTATTGCTCTTTAAAAATTTTCTACGAGCTGGAACATTAAAAAACAAACTTTTTATAGCAAAGTTAGTTCCCACAGGAGTATTAATAGGATTTTGAGAAATAAATTGCGAACCATTAATAATAACCTGTGTGCCTATATTATCATCTTCTCTTCTAGTTTTTAGTTCTACTTCGGCAACAGCAGCAATAGAAGGTAAGGCTTCACCTCTAAAGCCTTTTGTATAAATACAAAAAAGATCGTCAGATTTATAAATTTTAGAAGTGGCATGACGTTCAAAACACATTTTAGCATCAGTAACACTCATACCACATCCATTATCAATAACTTGAATTAAAGTACGTCCAGCGTCTTTAACATTTATAGTAATTTCAGTAGCACCAGCATCAACCGAGTTTTCAACTAATTCTTTAATTACCGATGCCGGACGCTGAATAACTTCACCAGCAGCAATCTGATTAGCTAAAGCGTCAGACATTAGTTTTATTACGTCAGCCATCTATAATTAGATTTAAATAAAATGCAAATATTGATTAAGGAAATAAGCACCTATCAATAGGATCATAAAAATAACAGCTCTACGAATATTAGCTTGTTTTAAATCGCCACGACGACGTTCGTACATTCTTGTGAATGTACCTTTTTGAATAATTCTAGTATCTTCGCTAGTTTCTTTGCCCAATTCTTTGCGAATTCGAGCTCTACGTTGTTTCATTTCGTCCTTGATTGGATCATAAAAACGTGGATGAAATTCAAATTCATGAATCTTCATCTCAGGAAAAAAACGTGGTAATCCCATAATATTTTTATTTAATTATTGGCAAAGATAAAATATTAAATCAACAATTCAAAATTGAAAAATCAAAATTCTAAATTCAAAAAATCATAAAATCTAATTTGTTTAATTGAGTTCTTCTAATTTTAATTTGTCGTGAGCTTCAATAACATTTATAACATAATCACCAAGTTTTTCACATGCACTAATAATATCCATATAGAATAATCCACATTGGTAATTGTATTTATGTTCTTCAATGTTAGTTATGTTACCTTCACGTAAAAGTTTACGAAGATTGTTGATTTGTTTTTCAATACGATACGACTCTTGAGTGTCGCTTTCGATAGGTTTAGGATGCGCCAAAACAACTTTCATTTGATGAAGAGCATCATCACAAAGTTTAAACATTTGATCGATATGTTCTAATTGTTCGCTAGTAAATTCTTCTTTAGCTTCGTATTTACGTTTAATAGCACGGGCAATGTTAGAATTACTATCACCTATAGACTCTATTTCAGACACTTCTCTAAACAAAATTCTAACAGTTTGTTTGGCTTCAACATTTAAGTTGCCAGCTTCAGACATTCTATTTAAGAATTTTGAAATTTCAGCTTCCATATTATCGCTAATACTTTCGTATTTATCAATCCTAGCATAAAGATTATTAAAGTCGTTATCTTGTTTAAGAGGAATCTTTAATAAGTCTTTTACAAAACCAAACATTTTGATAACACGGTTCGACATTTCATCAGTTTCCTTAACAGCAGAATCAATATCCAAGTTAGGAAGTTTATTGTTGATAAATAATAAGCGTCCTTCCACATCTTCTTTCTTTTCTTTAATAATTCTGCATATAATTTTTTCCATATAGTTGATAAACCATATTAAAATTAAGACATTACAAACATTAAATGAAGTGTGGAAAGCAGCAATATATTTAGGAAGTTGTTCAGGATTAATGTTATTAAAATCGCCAAATCCCCAAACTTTGGCCACCGTATTTAAAAATGGATGGAAAATACATAACACCCAAATAACGCCAAAAAGATTAAACATTAAATGAGCCAAAGCAGCACGACGCGATTGACAGCCAGCTTTTAAAGCAGAAATATTAGAAGTAATTGTAGTACCAATGTTTTCACCAAGAACTAATGCAATACCCTGTTCAATAGGTAAAACTCCATTTAAACATAATAATTGAGTAAAAGCAACAATGGCAGCAGATGATTGAACCATAAAAGTAAGAATGCCACCTATTACTAAATATAAAATAGTTGTTGCAAAACCCATATTGCTAGTACTAGCAAAAAAGTTTTTCACACTTTCGTTATGTGATAAATCCATAGTTTCGGCATTAGATTTTAATGACACCAAACCAAAGAATAAAAATGCAAGTCCAAAAATAAAATCTCCTAAAGTTTTAACATTGCTTTTTTTTACATAAATAGCAACAATACCTATCACAAACATAGGATACACAACTTTACTCATGTCAAAAGCGAAACCAAGGTTCATAATCCAAGCAGTAACAGTGGTTCCAATGTTTGCCCCCATAATTACAGAAATGGCTTGATTTAGTGTTAATAGTCCTACATTAACAAAACTTACAGTTAAAAGAGTGGTTGCTGTTGATGATTGTACCGTTGCTGTAATAAAAGTTCCTGTAAACAAACCTGTAAATCGGTTTTTTGTCATTATTCCAAAAACTTTTCGTAACGAATTGCCAGCTAATTTTTGCAAGCTGTCTGTCATAGCTTTAAGACCATACATTAATAATGCAAGTCCGCCAATAAATTTTAAAATTTGTAAGACCATTTATTTTTTTGTATAATTTGAATACAATGCAGTATTTTATATTTTGTTTTTATGATTTTAATTATACTTTGATAATAATTCTAGCCACAAAAGTAATAATTGAATTTATATCTCTATATTGTTTAATAATACAATTGAGTTAAATGTTTGTAAAATAACCATAAAAAAAGCCCGGAAATAATCCGAGCTTTAATATATTATCTTACAGCAATTTTTTGACCTAATCTTAATATCTTATTTTGAGAAATACCATTTAATTGACAAATGCGACTAACAGTAGTATGATATTTTTTAGCAATAGCCCCAAGAGTATCGCCAGATTTTATTGTGTGATATTGGCGTTCATTGGTGGCCGCTGATTCGGCATCGGTCATTCCATAATGAGAATAGATATTAAAATAATGGCGTTTTAAAGTAAATTCTTTTGTTCTAAGTTCACCAGTAGAAAAATCGAACAAACGTTCTGAGTCAAAAGGTTTTCCTTGATAACGAACTTCAAAATGAAGATGAGGTCCTGTACTTCTACCAGTATTGCCACCTAATGCTATAACTTCACCTGCTTTTACCAATTCGTTTTCTTCTACCAAAAATTCTGAAAGGTGTGCATAATATGTTTCAAGACCATTAGCATGACGAACAACAATCAAATTGCCATATCCACCTGCTTTTCCAACAGGACGAACCACGCGAACTTTACCATCAAAAGCCACATGAATTGAATCTCCTACGGTTAATGGCAAATCTGTACCTTTATGTTCGCGAGTTTTTCTAAATTTAAAACCAGAACTAACACGTCCAATGTATGGAGCACAATAGCCATGTGTACTATCGACTAATAGCAAATCTACTTCTTCTGGCAAAGCAGAAATAGGCATATCGCGATTTATATGAATACTTTCGCTATCCCAGTCTTCTTCAAAATCTTCGTCTGAAATATTTGGACGTCCTTGTTCGATATATTCCCAAGTATTATCGTTGTATAGAACAACTTTAACATATTTATCATTTGTAGTAAGTGTATCAATAGCAGTTTTTAGATGTAAAGTATCGCTATTGACATTGTCAGGTTCTATTGCTTTTGATGATGTATTAAATAATACTATTGAACCAATTAATAAAAAAATCTTTTTCACGTGTATTTTATTTATGTGACGAGGCAAAGATAAAATTAATAATTAACAAATCACTAATATATATTAAAATTTAATATTCTTAATACTATAACTTATTAATATAATACCTTTTAAGTCTCTTGTTAATTATGTGAGTTTTGCTAATAATCATACCAATCAATTAAAAGTGTATCGCTTGGATTTGCTGCCATTTCGGCTTTTAATCTAGCTATAGAATCTTTAATTTCTATTGAGCGTTTTGCTATGGAATCTTCGTGTAATGAGTCTAATATTTGTTGAACTTTTTCTTTGTCTATCGACTGTACACATGATGAAAAAGCAATAAATATAGATAATATTAGTAGTTTTATTAATGTTTTCATATTTATTTTGTTTATTTATTTTTCTTTATGACAAAGGTAAAAAATATTCTATAATATAATAAAACAAAAGTTATTTTCATTTTTTATTTCACAAATTTATAAGAAATCACAAACAAAGAGTCGTGTTCTGTTATTTTACCAGCTTTGTTTTGAGTTCCATGTTTATCTTGAATAGTTAAATTAAAATCAACATATCTAGATTTAAGGTTCATTTGAGGGTGAAATGGACAGCAAACAATATAAACAGTATAAGTACCTTCCGAAGGATTTTTCCAGAATGTATTTTCTTGAGGTTTAGTAGAAGCTTTCCACGGTTCGTTAGTAGCATTTTGATTTGCATCTATGTCTAATTTACCTACACTGCCACGACAATTTGTGGTTTTTTTGTTATAAAAAGTAACATTTCCACATGGATCTTTCACAATTAAATCTAAATCAGCTTTGCAATACCATTGAAGATTAAAACGTAAATCTCCAGTTTCACCTTGCAAAGGAGGTTGTGGTTTTGGTGTTGGATTTTCTTTAGGTTCTAACCATACAGTTCGAATATCTTCAGGTTGAGTAATAAATTTTTGTATAATATAAGGTGCATTTTCTAAATCACCATCTTTATATCCTGTTTTACTTGCGTGAATTGATATAGTAGATTTTAAGTCAACATTTTTTACAGTTGCAGCACCTTGGTTATTAGTTTTTAGTTGAAGTGTAGATGAAGTGCCATCTGTTTTAGTGATTGTTACTTTTGCAGAAGCGTTTTCAATAGGGGTTTTTGCTTTTTTGTCCTTAACAAAGAATGTAAATTCTTGTTTTATAGGACGAAGTTTCATAACACAATTATTATCGATTAAATCAACACAAAGAATATCAACTTTTGACGTATCAAAATGGTCAACGCACGATGCAATTAAGTTTAAATTGGCACATCTGCTAATATTTTTAATTTCAACAAATCCATTTTCGTCAGCATTTAGTTGTTTAAAAATTTCGTTACCATTTTCATAATATTTATATTCTAAATTACCATCAGCTAAAGCATTACCATTTTCAAGGTCAACCAATTTAATTTTAAACGACACATTTACCGAATTTAAAAACAAATCAATTTTGTCAGTAGAATGAAATATTTCAGATGTGTCGCAAGCAGAAAAACAATTACTTTCAGTGGCATATGCTTTTACAATAGATGAATGATAAAAAATATAGCTAAAAACACTAAATGGAAGATTTTTGAAAATAGTTTTACCATTTTCATCTGTTTTTTGTGTAATATTTATAGAGTCAGATTTTAAAAAACCTCCATTCCATAAAAAATGAGCAGTGTAGTTAAGATTAACATTTTGATCAGGAATAAAATTATTACTATCACCATTTATACAAGAAACAGTAATGTCTTTATTACACTTTATTAATAATAACATTGGTAACAATAATAATAAAAGCCACCAAAGATTTTTGTGAGATTTAAGTTTGATTACATAAGTATTGTCGTTTTCGTTACAAACAACGTTTTGACCAGATTTAATTTCAAGATTCTCTGACATAATATTTTATTTTTTGGGTTGCAAATTACAATAATTATTTTGTATAAAACAAAAAAAAAGGAAACCTTTATAAAAAAGATTTCCTAATTTAATATTAATCCTATGAAAAAAATTATTATCTAAAAGAATTCAACATCATTATCTTCGTTAACTTCTGCAATATTATTTTCTGCATCAGTATCGTCGTTGAGAGCTTGACGATGTATAATTCGTTCGGTCTCCATAGTATATCTATCTTCAAGACTTTTTAGGTTTTCTGTTTTGTTGTTTCTTAACATATTTAATGTATTGTTATCAAGTTTTGAATAGATACTATTAAGTTGAGTAACAATTTCGAGCATTATTTTTTCGAAAAAGTCGTAATATTTAACTTGTTCAACCGAAGATTTAATTTCGCTCGAAAGATTTAAACTTAGTTTAGAATTTTCAATTAATAAATTACCAATTTGTTCGTTGTGATTACCTATAGAAATAAGGAGCGATGCAATTTTTGTAGATAATTCTTTTAAATTGGCATTTATTTGATTATCGTCGTCTTCGTGGTTTATTTCTTGAAGTTTTTTACTGATGTTTTGAGCTTGTTTAAAAAATAAAATTACATCATTTAAGTTTTCTGAAATAGTATCCGACAATGTATTTATTTCTTCAACAATTCTAGAAATTCCTCTATCTTCTGAATTATAATCAAAATTAGATAATATGCTATTTATATTTTTATCTAACAAAGAATGAACAGATTGAATTTCGTCAATTTTATCGTTCTTTTCTTCTATAGTATGACTAATTGTGTTAATTTCATTACCAAAATCTTCGTTAGCCGTAATTAAACGCTTCAAAACCGAAGTTGTACCTTTTAAATGATCTTCTACGTCTTTAAAATAACAATCAGTAAGGTCATTATTGCCAACAAATTCGTTGCTCAATTGAGAAATCACGCTCATATCTTCGCTAATATCCCAAAATTTACGCATAATAACGGCAAATGCTTTTTGATATTCTTTGTTGGTATTAATAAGTTGAGCAACTTGTACACCAGCAATATCTCTAATTTGAAGAAATTGTTGAGCCGATTCTGATAAGTCAATTTTTCCGTCAGCATCTGTTTTTATGTCCATTGCAGCCAATTCTTTGATTATATTTTTGTGTGTGGCTTGAACATGTTCCATCTTTTGACGAATAATATCGTGATATTGTAGATTTGTTATTATCTTGTTGACACTATCAAAATAATTTTGAGTGCGTTTTGTTAATTCTGGTAATTTTTGAGCTGCAACTGATTGTTTGTTTTTTAATAATATGATACTATCATTTATTTGACTTGTAACTCGATCTATATCTAGTATATTCTTTTTTCTTATGTCTATAAGTTTTCCAGAAGATTGTCTTGTTACATTTTTTACCATCAAAAGTGATTCTGATATTTTAGGTAATATTATTTTTAACTTGTTGATTTGGTCTGTAATAATATCTATAGTATCACTTATATTTTTTGCGTTTTCTTTGTTTGAATATGCTATGTTTAGTTTGAGGTTTATTAGTAGAAAGTTTAATGTTAAAATATTTAAATTAAAGTTTTTTAATGGAACAAATACTAGGTTTAATGCCGTGTGCATTTTTTCTAAGCCTCTAATACTCTTCAAAATTTTGTTTTTGAGCATATTGATTTTATTATTAAGAGAGTCTTGAAGTCCTAATAATTCATCAAAAAACTTTTCGTGAGCATCGCCTGCTATAATGTCGTATATTTGTTCTGTTTGATTTGATATTATTTTTGCATCTTTATAAAACTTTTTAAGATAATTATTTAGTGATAAAAAATCTTCAGCTGAACATTCGTTTAATGCTGTAATTTTTACATCTATATCTGAAAACACTAAGATTATGTCCTTTATTGATTTTTGAGTTTTTTCGTCGTTTAAATTTTCCATATACATAGAATATTAGTTTATGCTTTTACAAATATACAAAAAAAGAGATTACGATATATTCATAATCTCTCTTTTTTTTAGTTTTTTTTATTCTTTATTTTTTATTAGGAAAATCTCCAATTTCTTTTTCTATTAGATAATTGTTTCTATCAGAAGAAGATCGCGATATTAATTCTGCTGTAAATCCTGTTAAAAATAATTGTGTTCCAAATATTATTGTCAGTAATCCAAAATAAAATAATGGTCTATCTGTCATTTGATATTGATTCCATGCAAATTTTGCAAAACTTAAATATCCAAGAATTATAAATCCTACAAAAAAACTTAATGTACCCATTAATCCGAAAAAGTGCATTGGACTTTTTCCAAATTTACTAACTATGCTAACTGTTAATAAGTCTAGATATCCATTAACAAAGCGTTCTAATCCAAATTTAGTAACTCCGTATTTTCTTTTTCTATGTTGAACAACTTTTTCGCCTATTTTATTAAATCCTGCTTGTTTTGCTAATACAGGAATATATCTGTGCATTTCGCCATAAACTTCTATACTTTTTACAACTGTGTTTCTGTATGCTTTTAGTCCACAATTAAAATCATGAAGTTTTATTCCTGTAACTATTCTTGCTGTAAAATTAAAAAATTTGCTAGGAATTGTTTTACTTATAGGATCATAACGTTTTTTCTTCCATCCAGAAACAACATCATATTTTTGTTCTTTAATCATTTTATACAATTCAGGAATTTCGTCTGGACTATCTTGCATATCTGCGTCCATCGTTATCACAACATCTCCTTCTGCTTGTTTAAAGCCTGTATTTAATGCTGCTGATTTTCCATAATTTCTACGAAATTTTATACCTTTTACTCTTGAGTCTGATTTTGACATAGTTTCTATCATGTTCCAAGATTCATCGGTACTTCCATCGTCTACCATTATTATTTCATAGCTATAATTGTTGGATTCCATCACTTTGGTAATCCAATCTTTTAGTTCGCCAATTGATTCATCTTCGTTATAAACGGGAACTATTACTGATATATCCATAATTTGTGAAATTATTATTTCTTTTGTATTTTTGCTAACCATGCACTAAATGCCGAAAACAAAAATGATATAAATATGTTATATATAATATATGATAATATAGTCATAGGAATTTTTAATGTTTCAAAAATAACCTTTGCCTCTTCAATTTCATTGCTTGATAGAGATTTCATTTCGTGCATTTTTGATATTGCTTGTTTGGTCATTTCATTTAAAGCATCGGGATGAATTATTTTTAAATCTATGGTTAAATACAATGATGATATTAATGTTGCCCCAAATCCACAAACAACTCCTAAAAATGTTATATTCCAAAAAGTAGGTTTGTTTTCTACATGAAAAAACGACCATGACCTTTGGCAAAACAAAATACCTGTTGATAATACTATGTATGTTATCAATCCCCCAAAAGATATTTCACCTTTTACTAATTCAGAAATCCATAATACAATAGATATCACAATGCCAGAATAGGCACCATAAATTAGTCCGTGATGATAAAATTTTGATTTATTTTCATTCATATTTCATGTGATATATTGCGCAAATGTATCAATTTATATTGAAATATCTATTTTTGTTTTATTAATTTGATATTTTTTTTTGTCTAACTATGTGAATATCCGTATGTAATAAAAAAAAATGATTTTTTTTGAAAAAAAAACATCAAAAATGTTTGTATGTAAAAAAACATTTCTACCTTTGTGCCCGGAGTAAGTCTTATTCGACCAGCTCCTGCAAATCCCCCCAGGATCGGAAGGTAGCAAGGGTAAGCGGTTGTAGCGGTGCGTTTTAAGGAGCTTGCTCCTTTTTTTTTATACATACCTGAAATCTTTTCTTAATTCATTAACCATTTTATTTTTGATTTTATTTAAATTTTTCGTAATTTGTAGAAATTTAAATTTTGAAATATATGTCAATAAAATCAAACTATAATAGAGCCAAAGACTCTTACATGCTTTTTCAAGTTGGAGGGAGAAAATATGCTGTTTCTGTAAATAATGTGTTAGAAGTTACCGAAACTTCTTCTTTGTCGCCTTTGCCTGGAGCTCCTGCTTATGTGGAAGGTGTTATAAAATTTAGAGATGAGGTTTTACCTGTTATTAACACAATGAAACGTTTAGGTATTGCTCCTTTAAATAACAATGATAAACCTAATGAGTATAATGTTATTTTTGAAGTTGATACTGATTTAGGTACTAAAAGATTTGGCGCATTGGTCGACAAGGTTTTATCTGTTGTTGATTATGCAGATGATGAAATTAAAATTGTTGACGATTTACAAAAATGTGCCGTTGCTGCTCCTTATATAAAAGGTGTTGTTGTTGAAAATAGCAATGAATTTATTTTTGTGATTTTAGCTGATAAAATTATTTCTATCAATGATTATAAGTCTATTAACAAAGTTTTACCCGACGATTTTTGGGCAAAACCTGAGTTAAATGATAATTTATTTAGTTCTATTAATGATGTTCTTACCGATGACGATGATTTTTGGTCTGAACCGTTAGATAAATTTTAAATGATGAAATTATTTAATTATTTTTTTATTTTTTTTGCTACCTTTTTAGGTATTTGTTCTTGTCAACAAAACAAACCTGTTGATTTAAGTTATGTTAAAATTCAAGGTTTTGCACAAGGTACTACTTGGCATATAAGTTATAAAAGTTTTAATAACGAAAATTTAGAAAAACAGGTAGACTCTATTTTAAGAGTGTTTGATAATTCTTTATCTGCTTACAATTCAATTTCACAATTAACAAAAATAAACAATAATGATACTTCTGTTATTGTTGATAAATATTTTAAAAATATTTTAGAAGAGTCTAAATTCTTATATAATTTAAGCAATCATGCTTTTGATCCAACAATTTCGCCTTTAGTTTCTGCTTGGGGATTTTCAAAACATACAAATTTACATGTTCCTAGTCAAAAAGAGATTGATAGTATTCTTCAATTTGTTGGATTAGACAAAGTTTCTATTGTGGATAATAAAGTGGTTAAAACAGATCCGCGTATTTCTTTTAGTTTTAATGCTAATGCTCAAGGTTATAGCGTTGATGTTGTTTGTGATTGGTTTAAAGAAAATGGATATACCGATTATCTTGTAGAAATTGGAGGTGAAACTCGTTCGTGTGGTTTAAATTCTATTGGTGAACCATGGCGAGTTGGAATAGAACGTCCTATTGATGGTGTAACGGAAAATGATCGTGTAATTCAAACAGTTGTTCCACTTTCTGGAAAATCTTTATGCACTTCTGGTAATTATAGAAATTATTTTATTGAAGATGGAATAAAATATAGTCACGAACTTGATCCAAATACTGGTTATCCAAAGCGTGATAGTTTATTAAGTGTTGCTATCGTTGCAAATACAGCCGTTTTTGCCGATGGATTAGCTACAGCGGTTATGGTTCTTGGCTTAGATAAAGGGTATTCTCTTGTAGACTCGCTTCCTGATACTGAAGGTTATTTTATTTACGCTAAATCAAATGGTAAATTTGACATCATCTCTACAAAAGGTTTTCAAACTGTAGAGTAGTATTTATGTTTATAGTTTTATTTCTGGAAACAATACACTTTATATATAATATTAAATAACAACAAGCGCCGAAGGTGCGTAACTATGTTAACCGTATGCGTAGCTTACGG
>JAKSUC010000079.1 GCA_024413595.1 Bacteroidales bacterium | reverse complement strand
ACGGACCCTCTGATTAACAGTCAGATGCTCTAACCAACTGAGCTATTGGAGAATTACTTAATAACAATAATTGTTAATTCTTAATTATGAATTGAAAAAGCTCTCCAACGTGGACTTGAACCACGGACCCTCTGATTAACAGTCAGATGCTCTAACCAACTGAGCTATTGGAGAATTTTTAAAGAACCTCAATTGTTGGAATAATTATTTCCTTAATTGCGGTGCAAAGGTAATACGTTTTTTCAAATAAAAAACTATATTTGCAAAAAAAAATCACATTTTTTTGTAAAATTTTTTAAATTATTAAATATGAACAAATTAGTAATAGCAGGAAGTTTGGCTTTTGATGCCATTGAAACGCCATTTGGCAAAACAGATAAAATTATTGGTGGTGCTTCACCTTATATTGCACTTTCTGCAAGTAATTTTAATGTAGATTCGTGTATTGTTTCTGTAGTTGGAGGAGATTTTCCTAAAGAATATTTTGATATATTAAGCAACAAAAACATAAATGTTGATGGTGTAAAAATAGTTAAAGAAGGAAAAACTATGTTTTGGGCTGGAAAATATAATCAAGATATGAACCAACGTACCACATTATGCACCGAATTGAATGTTTTTGCTGAGTTTAATCCTGAAGTTCCTCAAAAATATCAAGATGCAGATGTTTTAATGTTGGGAAACATTACACCAAGTATTCAAAAAGCTATAATTGAAAAAATGTCTCGTCGTCCAAAACTAATAATCATGGACACAATGAATTATTGGATGGATAATACACCAAATGAATTGGAAGAAACTATTAGTATGGTTGATGTTTTAACAATCAACGACGAAGAAGCTCGACAACTTTCTGGTGAATTTGTATTATTAACTGCAGCCGAAAAAATTTTAGCTAAAGGTTTGAGATATTTAATAATAAAGAAAGGTGACAACGGTGCTATTTTATTCTCTAAAAAAGGAGAAATATTTTTTGCACCAGCTTTACCAATGAAAAGTGTTTGTGATCCAACTGGTGCTGGAGATAGTTTTGCTGGTGGATTTGCTGGATATATTGCATCAAAAGGAAAAACAGATTTTGAAACTGTAAAATCTGCGGTTATTGCTGGTAGCGTTATGGGCAGTTTTTGTTGTGAACGTTTTGGAACTGAAAATCTTCAAATTTTAAATAAAGATATGGTTACTAATCGTGTTAAACAATTTGAAAATTTAACAAGATTTAATTTCTAATACTCAACAACATCAAATAATAAATTAACTTTATTATTTGATGTTGTTTTCTTTTTGAATATAGCAATATGAATTCTGAATTATTTTCGATTTTTATTCCTACATGGAACAACCTGCCTTATTTAAAATTATGTATAGATAGTATTCTTAAAAATTCTAGTTATAAACATCAAATAATAATTCACGTTAACGAAGGTATTGATGGTACATTAGATTGGGTAAAACAGCAAAATTTAACATACACTTTTTCAAAAACAAATATTGGAATATGTAGAGCCATGAATATTATGCGCTCAAAAACAACTACAAATTATATTTGCTATTTAAACGATGATATGTATGTATTGCCTGATTGGGATAAATATTTATGGGAAATAATTAAACAACAATCAGATAATAAATTTTTTGTATCATCAACAATGATACAACCACATTCATTACTACAAAATCAATCAATTCAAGCAGATTATGGTGATAATCTAAATAATTTTAGAGAACAAGATTTATTAAAAGAATTTCAAAAATATGAAATAAAAGATTGGTTTGGTGCAACTTGGCCTCCAAACGTTGTACATCGAGATATTTGGGACGAAGTGGGTGGTTATAGTATAGAATTTTCACCAGGAATGTATTCTGATCCTGATTTTAGTGCAAAACTATGGATGTGTGGAGTTAGAAAATTTATTGGTATTAGTAAAAGTAGAGTATATCATTTTGAAACAAAATCTACTAAAAGAATTATTAAAAATGATGGGAATAGTCAATTTTTATTTAAATGGGGTATTAAACAAAGTATTTTTTCTAAAGAAATTTTAAAACGTGGAGAAGTTTTCAATCAAAAAAATATTGGAATTATAAACGAACATAAAATTAAAAAATCTCTTTTTTCAACCAAAATAAAAGCAATATGGCTTGCAATTAAAAGTAAATTTTGTATATTAATAAATTGGTATAAATAACGGGCTAAAAAAAATATTAATTTTAACTATATAAATAAATCAAATCACATAAATTTGTAAATTTGCCACGAATAAAAAAATTAAAAAAGAGTCGATAATGACCTTTGCAAATCAATTAAAATACTTGCTAAGTAAAATCATGATAAAACGTCGATTTTTAAATTTAGATATTGAAAACACAACCGACGAAATGTTTTCAATATGCTTTGCTATAACAGTATGCGACGAACATGAAGAAATTTCAATATTATTAGATAATATAATTCCATTTTTAGCACCTCAAGACGAAATTATAGTTCAATACGACATCGAGAATGTTACTGAAAATGTTAAAAATACAATTTCTAAATATTCTGAAAAAATATCCAAATCTATAGGATTTCCTCTTAATAAAGACTTTGGAAATTTCAAAAATAATTTATCAAAAAACACGACTAAAGATTATATTTTTCAAATAGATGCCGACGAAATACCTTCGCCATATTTATTAAAAAATCTACACAAAATAATCACATGTAATAAATCTATTGATTTAATAAGATTACCTCGTGTGAATATTATGATAGAAAACGACTCAGACTTTTTAACTTGGGAAAACGAAACAGAAATAAAACCTGATGAACTTGTTAATTTTCCTGATTATCAATGGAGAATATACAAAAACAAGAAAAGTATTTATTGGATAAAAGAAATACATGAAATAATAACAGGGCACAAAACGATGGTTTACCTTCCAAAAGAATATAAATATTCATTACTACATTGCAAAAAATGGGAAAAACAACATCGTCGTTGGCAAGAATCAACACAACAAGAAAATCATTGGAAAACTCACAAAAAATCTACTAATAATTAAAAAAATGGCACAATACGAAATAAGACCGCTTCAACTTAGGCTTTTAGACATTTTGTTGGTAATTGACAATATGTGCAAAAAATATAATTTGCGTTATTATTTAGTTGATGGATCATTACTTGGTGCTGTACGACACAAAGGTTTTATTCCTTGGGACGATGACATGGATATTTGTATGCCAAGAGAAGATTACGAAGCTTTAATTTTACATAGTAAAGAATGGTTACCTAATCCATACGAATTTGTATGTTTTGAAAACGATGACAAATATCCATTGCATTTTGGAAAAATTCAAGATGCTAGTACCACATTAATAGAACGTCCTCATCTTTATTATTTAGGCGGTGTTTATGTAGATATTTTTCCAATTGATGGTGCTCCTAATTGCAAATTACGTCAAAAATTATATCAAATTAAATACAATTACTTACGAAAAGCTTTATACTTTTTATTTAGAGACCCTTATCGTCATGGACATGGAACGTCAAGTTGGATACCTTTGTTAATGAGAAAAATGTATACTCTAAATAGTTTGCAAAACAAAATTAAACGTCACATGATGAAATTTGATTTAAAAAATAGCAAACTAGCTGCTGTTAATCACAACGATGGTCTAAAAAGTATGGTTAATAAAGAAAATGTGTTAGGAAATCCTACTCCTATTGAGTTTGAAGGTAAAATGGTTTGGGGACTTAAAAACAATGACTCATATTTAACACAACTATTTGGTGATTATATGACTCCTCCCCCACCTGACAAAATTCACCAACACAATTTTTATTATATGAATTTAGATTTACCTTATAAAGAATTTGATGAATCTATACTTAATAATAAATAAAAACAAAAAAGAGAGATGTTTTTTTCATCTCTCTTTTTTTACATATTTTTAATTAAACTTTTTAAATCAGAAGAAGAAATACCTTCAGTTCGAGGCATTACAACAACTTGTTTTCCATTTAGCTCACAAAATTTAACAGCTGATTGAAAACCTTCATGTTTTTGGTCTGGTCCTTTAGCAAAAACATCAAAATCGACTTGTTTTACAATATCTTTCACATCATTATAAACAATCACTTCATCAACATAACGAATAGATTTTACCATATAGCAACGTTCTTCGGTATTATAAACCATTTTTGCCTCAGGTTTAAACTTTTTTACAATATCAGAATCTTGAACTGCAACAATCAAATAATCGCCCAAAGCTTTTGCCTTACGAAACAATTCTACATGTCCAATATGAAGCAAATCAAAAACGCCAACTGTTAAAACTTTTTTCATTAAATATAAACATTATTACATTAAAGAATAAATCAAGAAAGCTAAACCTACAATTGCACAATAAATTGCAAAATAAATCAACTTACTATTTTTAACAAGATTAATCATCAATTTACATGCAATACAACCAAAAATAAATGCTGATATAAAACCAACAATCAACGAAGAAGTTGGAATTCCATTAAATGCAACATCAACACCATTTTTCATTATTTTAATAACATCAAGTAAAGCCTCTCCTAAAATTGGAGGTATTACCATTAAAAATGAAAATTGTGCTAATTTTTGTTTGTTATCTCCTAATATTAAACCTGTTGCAATAGTAGACCCAGAACGAGATAATCCAGGCAAACATGCACATGCTTGAGCTAAACCTATTATAAAACTATCTTTTATTGTAATATGTTCACGTTGACGAGGTTTGGCAAAATAAGAAAATGTTAATAACAAAGCAGTTATCAATAAACAAATACTTACAACCATAACACCTGAAAAAGCTGCTTCTACATAATCTTTAAAACATAAACCTATAATTCCAATAGGAATCATTGATATTATGATATTTGCAACATAATTTTGTTGATCATTTAGAAAATGAAAAGAACCTTCATAACTACTACGTTGATCTTTAAAATTAAAAAGACCTTTAAAAATCCATACTATTTCTTTCCAAAGAATAATTATTGTACTCAAAACTGTAGCAACATGAACCACAACTGTAAAAGGTAAAATAGTATCTGGATCTTGAATACCAAACAATGTTGACGCAATAGTAATATGTCCACTACTACTAACAGGTAAAAATTCAGTTAATCCTTGAATTAAACCTAAAATAAAAGCTTCGAATGTTTCCATAAAAAAACAAAAAAAGCCGATGAATAAACACCGGCTTTATAATTATAAATAATTAAATATATTGTCTAATTGATTGAGCAATTTCTTCCATTTTTTCTTTAGGAAGTGTCATCTTATGTTCAAAATTTAAATCATTTACTTGATTTAGTGGAACAAGATGAATATGAGAATGAGGTACTTCTAGTCCAACTACTGCAACACCAACTTTTATACAATTAGTAGCTTTTTTAACAGCTTTAGCCACTTTTTTAGCAAAAGCCATATATCTTCCTAAAACATCATCTTCGATATCAAAAATATAGTCTATTTCTTTTTTAGGAACAACCAAAGTATGTCCTGGTTGAACAGGATTTACATCCAAAAAAGCGAAAAACTCTTCGTTTTCTGCTATTTTATAACACGGAATATCACCGTTAATAATTTTAGAAAAAATTGAAGCCATAATTCATATATATTAGATTGAAATATCCAAAATTTTAAATTCTATTTCACCTGCAGGGATTTTTATTTTTACTAAATCACCAACTTTTTTTCCTAAAAGACCTTTAGCAATAGGAGTTTCAATTGATATTTTGCCTTCTTTAAGATTTGCTTCACTTTCTGCTACCAAACTATAAGTCATTTTAGCTTTGTTCTTTTGGTTTTGAATAGTTACCTTACTCAAAATTTGAACTACATCACTTTGTAGCTGAGATTTATCTAATACTCGAGCATTTTTTATAGTTTCTTGAAGTTTTGAAATTTTAAGTTCTAGTAAACCTTGAGCTTCTTTAGCTGCGTCGTATTCTGCATTTTCCGACAAATCTCCTTTTTCACGAGCTTCGGCTATTTGACGAGATATGTTGGGACGTTCCACCGCAATTAGGTGGTCAAGCTCATCATTAAGCTTTTTTAAACCTTCTTCGGTAAGATATGTAAACTTTTCCATTTTTAAACTATTTTTTATTAAACAAAAATAAAAGAGAAACCGCAACAATTCTATTTGCGGTTTCTCCTTATACTCTGCAAAGGTAATGTATTATTTAACATTCCCCAAAAAAAAATCATTTTTTATTATGATTTGGGTTTAATAATTTCTGCTGCGGCTTGTTTCATACGTTCAAAATATTCGTCAGCAGGTGATTTTCTCATGTGATTTTTAGCTTGTATTTCCTTTATTGGATTATCACTTTTGAATTTAAAGTCTGCCTTTTGTTTTTCGGCAGCTTCTTTTGCTGAAACTTTTTGTTTTTCTTCTTCAGATAATCCCTTTACATGAGAAATTGACTTTACTGTAGCATCAAAATCATTTAAATCTTGATGTTCTATCGTTCTTTCCTCTTCGTTGTCAACGTTGTTTTTTTTAAAAATAAAAACCATTGCACCAACAAAAGCAAAAACGATTAATAGCATAATGCTTGCAAATGCAGATCCGTTCATAATTAATCAGAAAATAATTTTTTAAAAAATGTATGTTTTTTTCTTCGTTTACTTTGTTGTTTCATACGTTTATTAGTTTGTTTTTGATGCTTTTTCATTTGTTTTTTTCTTTCTTTAGGTTGCATATCAATTAAAGCTTTTTTAGCCTTCTTTTGATTTCGATAGTCTGCTATATCTTGCTTACGTTTTTCTCGTTCTAGTTCTTTACGCTCTTTTGTTTTTAGTTCACCTCCATTAGCGGCACGAGCTCTTAGTTCTTTTTTAGCATCTTCTTTTTTCTTTTCTTTTAACTCTTTTTGTGCTTGTTTCTCACGAATTTTAGCATTTTTTTCATGATCTGGTCCCTCACCTTCTCCTCTTTTAAAATTTCGAGTATCTCGTTTCACCTTTTTATGATGTTGCTTTTCTTCGTAAGTCATATCCTTTTTCTTTTTCTTATTTTTGCTCGAAGTTTCTAACTCATCTTCAGAGGCTTCATCTTCTGATATTTCAGATTTATCATTCTTTTTATTAAGATTATCATATTCACTATCAATATCATCTTCTACAACATCAGCAACTTGATCTTCAAATTCAAGACTTTCACCCTCATTTACAAATTCGTCTTCATCTCTAAAATCTCCATTTGTATTATCTATAGGAACAACATCTTTTTTATTTTTTTCTTGTTGCTTTCTTAATTGTTCTTCTTGTTTAGCTTTTTCTTTTTCTGCTTTATCTTTTTTCTTTTCAGACTCAGACACTTCTTTTTCAGCATCTTGTTCTGCTTTAAGAGCTTCTTTTTCTTTTTTCTTAGCTAACTTTTCTTCTGACTTTTTTTGTTTTTTCTCTGTTTTTTTCACGTAATTATCATATTTACGCTTCATCTTTTTATGTTTTTTTCTCAAAATAGCCTTTTCAATTAGAAATCCATCTTGATTAAATTGCTTAGTACTAGGAGCAATATCTGCCGATGGATCAAATTTTCCATAATCTTGAGCCTGAGAAAAATTAACAGAACTAATTATTATTAATAAAACAATAAATAATGTTTTTCTGAAAGAGGTTTTCATATATATATAAAATTTAATGTAATTTTGTGGCGCAATGCGTAAACAAATTTATAAAAAAAACGCTATGAAAACAAAATTGTTTTTTGTGGTATTAATTTTTACCATATTTTCACTATCATGTGAAACAGAAGAAAATCCAGTACCAGATGTTAGAGTTGACTTTGAATTTTCATTAAACAATGCACAATATTCTAATTTACAAAATCCTGGAGGTTGGGTATATTTAACTGGTGGATACAATGGTATATTTGTGTATAATGTTGATTGTGATACATATTATGCCTATGATAGGTCTTGTACAGCAAATAATAAACACACGTGTTTGGTTTATGACGAAAAAGAACATTGTTTACTTCATACTGATACATGTGAAAATTGTTCTTCTAAATTTAGTGTTCCATTAAAAGGTGCTGTTATACAAGGACCTGCTAAATTTCCTCTTCGTCAATATGAAGTATACAAAACTCAAAATGGTAGATTAAGAATAACTAATAATTATTTTGGATATTAAAATGGAAATATTTGATATAACAGCAACAACATTTTTTGGATTAGAACAAGTTTTAGCCAACGAATTAGAAGCATTAGGGGCTAAAGATATAAAAATATTAAACAGAGCTGTAATATTCAGAGGAGATACTGAATTATTATATAAATGTAACCTATGGTTGAGAACAGCTCTCAAAATTCTTGTTCCAATAGCTAAATTTGACGCCAAAAACGAACGTGATTTATATAATAGAGTTTATAATATCAATTGGGAAAAATATTTTACAGTTAATCAAACATTTGCAATAGACTCTGTTGTTAGTGGACCTAATTTTACACATAGCAAATATGTTGCTCTTAAAACCAAAGATGCAATATGTGATATGTTTAGAGACAAAAAAGGGCGTCGTCCTGACGTTGACGTTGAATATCCAGATTTAAGATTAAATATCCATATATATAATAGTGATTGTACAATATCGCTAGACAGCACAGGAGTTCCAATGAGTAAACGTGGCTACAAAACACGTCAAACATTTGCACCATTAAATGAAGTAATGGCTGCAGGTATTTTAAAATTAGCAGGTTGGGACACAAAACAATCTTTAATAGATCCGATGTGTGGCTCTGGTACATTTCCTATCGAAGCATGTATGATGGCTATGAACATTGCACCTGGCACATATCGCAATTTTGCTTTTGAAAAATGGAACAATTATAATGCTGAAATCTGGACTAATCTTAAAAAAGAAGCACGAAAAGTAGCTAAACGTGAATGTACCACTAAAATTATAGGATATGATTGTGATCCTGCTGCTTTAGATGTTGCATCTTCAAATGCCATTAAAGCTGGTCTTGAAGAATTTATTGATTTTGATAGAATAGATTTTTTTGAAAACAACAATCAATCACGCAATATTTTCATTATTATGAATCCTCCATACGGCGAACGTCTTGAAGACGCTGACAAGATGGTGGAATTTTACAAAAAAATTGGTGATAAACTAAAAGCTTGTTACACTGATTGCAAAGCATGGATTTTAAGTGGGAATCTTGATGCTATTAAAAAACTTGGGCTTCATCCATCTGTTAAAATAAAATTATTTAACGGTCCTATTGAATGCAAATTAGAATGTTTTGAATTATATGGAGGAAGTAAAAAAGCTAAATTTAACAATCAAGAATAAATATTGTTATATTTTAATAATCCTTATAACTTGCTTTTATTGAATATCCTGCAATATTATTTAAATTAGATAAATGTTGTAAAATTTTATCCTTTTTATATACTATTGGAATTTTATCTCCATAAATTTCAATAGTATATATACCACAACCATTGTTTAATTTAAGTTTTAACATAGGATCAGATATTGATTGAGAAATTGAAATCAATTTTTCATATTTATTATCTAATAAATCTATAGTAAAAACTATACTATCGGCAGAATTATATATTTCATTAAACTCAAAACTATTAATTATAGAAACATCAAATGTTGCACACATTTGAAAATAATAATCATTTAAAGACTTTTTACGTTTTTGAGGTACAATATAAGAACAATTTATTTGAATATCAGAATTTAAACACATAAAAAATTTCATATTACCCTTCAAATCATTTTCCACTTGTTTTATAGTAAAAGTATTATTAGTATTGTTTAATTGAATAGAATCAGCTATTTGCTTTATTTTATAATAAGAATGAGGCGTTGATACATAACAAAACAAAAACAAAACTATAATAACTAAATAAGCAATAATACTTTTATAAATAGATGATTTAGAATAATTTATTTCAGTATTATTATCTCTTAATTTAATATTTCGAATAACAAATATTATAAAAAGAATAAACAATACATGAGTAATAGAAATTAACCAAAAATATTCAGCACCAAATCTAATCTTATAAGTAATAACACCTAAAGCAATGGTCAATGCCAACAAATAAAAAGGCAAATTAACTTGAAAAAAACTTAATTTTTTCTTTTTAATAACACAATTATCCTCTTTATTAATAGTTTGCGTAAAATTTAATTCATTATTACAAAACGGACATTTTTCACCTATCTTAAATAATTCAGCATTGCAATGAGGACATCTAACGCTAACAACATTCATTATAAGTTTCTAATAATAGTTAAAATACTTAAAGAACAATATCTTGAGCTATTTTGGTTGCTTCATTATGAGTTTGAATAATATCATCAAGTGTAGGATTTTGAATAAACGAAGTTTTTTCCATAGTTTTTTCAATTAAATCCGACATTTGAAGAAAACCTATTTTATCATTAATAAATTTATTAACAGCAATTTCGTTAGCTGCATTCATAGCACAAGCCAAATTACCACCTTTTTTAGCAGAATACATTGCTAATGCAAGATTTCTAAACACATTTAAATCTGGTTTTTCAAAAGTTAGTTTATTCATTTCAAAAAAATTAATTCTTGGAAATGTACTTGACAATCTATTAGGAAAACCAATTGCATATTGAATAGGCAAACGCATATCAGGCATACCCATCTGAACTTTTACAGAACCATCTTCAAATTGAACACCTGAATGAATCAAACTCTGAGGATGAATTAACACTTCTATTTTATCCACAGGCACATTAAACAAGTGCATAGCTTCAATAGTTTCAAGACCTTTATTCATAAGCGAAGCCGAATCTATAGTTACCTTTGCACCCATATTCCAATTTGGATGTTTTAATGCTTGCTCTTTTTTTACTGTTGCCAAAAACTCACGATCTTTACCTCTAAAAGGGCCACCAGATGCTGTTAATAATATTTTTTCTATTTGATTATTATCTTCACCAATCAAAGATTGAAATATTGCAGAATGTTCACTATCTATTGGAATAATAGGTACTTCATTATCAAAAGCCTCTTTTATAACAATATTTCCTGCTGCAACAAGAGTTTCCTTATTGGCTAAAGCAACAACCTTTTTATGACGAATAGCATTTATAGTTGGAATCAAACCAGAATAACCAACCATAGCTGCTACAACAATATCTACACTTTCAAATTCTACAACATCAGAAATAGACTTACTACCAGAAAATACTTTTACAGGATAATTACACAAAGCATCTCTTGTTTGAATATATTTTGACTCATCGGCAATAACCACCGCATTAGGCAAAAATTTTATTGCTTGTTCCACCAATAAACTCCAATTGCTGCCTGCAGTTAATATTTCAACTTCAAATTGTTCAGGATTACGCTCTATTACATCGAGAGTTTGAGTTCCAATACTTCCTGTTGAACCTAATATTGCAATACGTCTTTTCATCTAAATACAAATTAATAAGCGATATAATCTTCAGGATTAATAGGAATTCCATTGTGCCAAAGTTCAAAATGAAGGTGAGTACCTGAAGTAAATTCTCCTGAATTTCCTATAATAGCAATAGGATCTCCAGCCTCTACCTTATCACCCACTTTCTTTAACAAAACAGAATTATGCTTATATATTGAAATAATATTATCTTGGTGTTGAATTTGAATAACATTTCCTGTTTCAATACTCCAAGTTGCAAGAATTACAGTTCCTGACAATGTTGCCAAAATTGGTTCATCTTCTTTAGCAGCTATATCTATTCCTAAATGTCCAATTTTAGGATCAAATTTTGATGTTAATGTTCCATGAACTGGCATAAAGAAACTATATTTTTTAACCTTATCTTTATTAGATGATTTTATCAAAGCCAAAGTTTGTTGCTCTTCTTCTTCCATAAGAGTACGAACAATACTATCATGTTTTGCCTTTGTAAAATCTACCTTTTGACGTTCAAATACTGTTGTATCTTCGGCTTCATTATATTCATCAAAATTACGACCTTCCATTATGTTTTTAATTCTCAAGAAATAATCTTCACGTTGAGATAATACATTATTGATACTATCCATAGTAATAGATTTTTCTATCAATTCCTTATGTAAGCGACTATCCACTGCACTAGGCAAAAATGAATTTAATGGTGTAAAAACAAACAATAATCCCAATAATATCATTAAAATCACAATTAATGCACTTACATAAAATACAATACGGACGGTACTTACATTAAAAGAAGTTACTTCATGTAACGAAGTCTCATTATACAATATAATCTTATAATTATTTCTTTGTTTTTTATCCTTAGCCATTTTGTATAAATTTTCAAAATATTCGGCAAAGATAGACATTTAAATTAAATATTAATAATTCAAAATTAAAAATTAACAATAGCTCGTTAATTAATCAACAAATAATCAAAAAAAAAACAATATTCCTTATTTGTAACTCATGACAAAATTTGTATTTTTGCGTAAAAGAAATTAGAAAATGGCAACAAACAAAATAGAAAATATATATCCTATACAATCAAAATACGTTGACTTAAGAACAGATTATGGATTTAAGTTAGTATTTGGAGATAGTGAATTATTAATACATTTTCTTAATTCATTATTTGAAAAAGATGGGAAAATAATAAAATCAGTAAAATATCTAAACAAAGAAATAGTAAAAACACATAAACAAGGACGCACAATTTTTTACGATATTTTATGTAAAATAGACGGAGAAGAAGACATCATTATAGAAATGCAACACCATAGTCAAGAAACCTTTGGAGAACGAGCTTTATATTATATGAGTAGTTCAATAGTTGCACAAGGAACAAACAAAACCAATTGGAACTACGACATACATCCAATATATGGTATTTTTATAATGGACTTTCATCTTTCAGGACAAAATGTTCCTAAAGAGGCGGTTTACGAAGTGAATTTAACATACACTTCTACAAAAGAACTTTTCTCCAACAAATTTAGAATGTTTTTTATAGATTTATTATATTTTAATAAAACAGAAGACGAACTTGAAACAAATTTAGAATGTTGGATTTATAATATTAAGAATATGGGAAATATATCAACAACTCCGAAAATGGCAAAAAAGAAACCATTTGCCAAACTATATTCGCGTGCCGAAATTGCGAAAATGACCGTTAGTGAATACAGAGAATATCAAGAAACACTTAACGAATATCGTACATTCTATTGTATTAAAGAAACTCAACGTCATTTAAAACAAAAAGAACGCGAAGAAGTTTTTGCTGAAGGTATAGCTAAGGGTAAAGCAGAAGGTAAAGCAGAAGGTATAACTGAAGGTATAGCTAAGGGTAAAGCAGAAGGTATAACTGAAGGTATAGCTATGGGTAAAGCAGAAGGTAAAGCAGAAGGTATAACTGAAGGTATAGCTATGGGTAAAGCAGAAGGTAAAGCAGAAGGTATAACTGAAGGTATAGCTAAGGGTAAAATTGAAGCTCAACTAGCAAACATTAAATCTATAATGCAAAATTTTTCCATGGACTTTGAAACTGTAGTAAAAATTCTAAATATTCCAGAAGAACAAATTCAAATACTTAAAGAACAAATAAACAATAGTAACTTAAACAATGACGAAGAATAAATCTCTATTTAAAACGCGTGCCGAAATTGCGAAAATGACCGTTAGTGAATACAGAGAATATCAAGAAAAACTTAACGAATATCGTACATTCTATTGTATTAAAGAAACTCAACGTCATTTAAAACAAAAAGAACGCGAAGAAGTTTTTGCTGAAGGTATAGCTAAGGGTAAAGCAGAAGGTAAAGCAGAAGGTATAACTGAAGGTATAGCTAAGGGTAAAGCAGAAGGTATAACTGAAGGTATAGCTATGGGTAAAGCAGAAGGTAAAGCAGAAGGTATAACTGAAGGTATAGCTAAGGGTAAAATTGAAGCTCAACTAGCAAACATTAAATCTATAATGCAAAATTTTTCCATGGACTTTGAAACTGTAGTAAAAATTCTAAATATTCCAGAAGAACAAATTCAAATACTTAAAGAACAAATAAACAATAGTAACTTAAACAATGACGAAGAATAAATCTCTATTTAAAACGCGTGCCGAAATTGCGAAAATGACCGTTAGTGAATACAGAGAATATCAAGAAAAACTTAACGAATATCGTACATTCTATTGTATTAAAGAAACTCAACGTCATTTAAAA
>JAKSUC010000078.1 GCA_024413595.1 Bacteroidales bacterium | reverse complement strand
ACTAAATATTTATAAATCAACCGATTAATCATAAATATTAAAAAAATTAACTAAATTTTAATAAAACAATTATTTTTAATAAAAAACTCGAATTTATTTTTGCAATGTAAATAACAAATGCCAAATTCTTAGGCAATGTTGGGGTGCCTCAATTACACTGAGGCTGAGATTACACCCATAGAACCTGGGCAGGTAATGCTGCCAAGGGACGGCTAAACCCCTTTTTTTTATTAATTTAAATTCACTTTAAATGAAAAAATTATTTTTGTTTAATGCTGTTTTTATAGCATTTTGTAGTGGGGGAGTAGCTTTTTCAAACCCTTACTATTCAACTAATTACACTAATTCTGAAGTTAATTTTTTGATTTCTGTAAAAGGTAAAGTTGTAGATGAAAATGGAACGCCTTTAGTGGGCGCATCAATTGTTGTTAAAGGCTCTACAATTGGTACTATTACTAATCAAAATGGGGAATTTTTTCTTAATATTAACAAAGGTAGTGTTTTAATTGTCAGCTATATTGGTTATAATAATGTTGAAATTATTGCATCTGAAAACATGACAATCACACTTGAAGAAAACAATAATTTGGAAGAAATTGTTGTGTCGTCAACTCGCGCTGGAATTAAAACGCCTGTTGCTTTTTGTAATGTTAATCAAGATGATATCAAAAAACAAAATTTTGGTAAAGATATTCCTTTTTTATTGTCTACAACTCCTTCTGTTACAATAACAAGTGATGCTGGTAATGGTATTGGGTACACAGGAATTCATGTTCGTGGAACTGATCCTTCTCGTATTAATATCACAGCAAATGGAATTCCTATAAACGAAGCTGAAAGTTCACAAGTTTATTGGGTGAATTTAGCAGATTTTGCGTCAAATACAAAATCAATTCAAATTCAACGTGGAGTTGGAACTTCGACAAATGGTGCAGGTGCTTTTGGTTCTACACTAAATATGCAAACTGAAAGTATTGGACAACAAGCATATACACAACTTGATTTGAGTGCAGGTTCTTTTAATTCTCATAAAGAAACTCTAAAATTTAGTAGTGGTTTAATTAAAAATCATTTTGGTATTCAAGGACGCGTATCTAACATTAGTTCTGATGGTTACATTGATAGAGCAAGTTCTCAACTAAATTCTTATTTTATTCAAACAGGCTATTTTTCCGACAAATCTGTGGTTAAGTTTATAACTTTTAATGGCAAGGAAAAAACTTATCACGCTTGGAATTATCCGTCCAAATTTGAACAAGAAGAATATGGTAGAACTTTTAATTCTTGCGGTTTGTATTATGACGAAAATGGCAATATTAAATATTATGATAATCAATTTGATATATATAATCAACAACATTATCAATTGTTATTAGATCAGTATTTATCTAATAATCTGACATTTAATATGGGATTACATTTTACTCATGGAAATGGATATTACGAAGAATATAAAACCAACAGAAAAATGGCAGAATATTCTTTGAGTGATAATTGGAGCGAAAAATCTGATTTAATTCGTCGTAAAGAGATGAAAAACAACTTTTATGGCGTTGTAGCATCATTAAATTACAACAACAAAAACAATATTAACGCAACTCTCGGAGGTGGTTGGAATAAATATGATGGCAACCATTTTGGAAATGTTTTATGGGCAAAAATGGTCAAACTATCTAAAAATCAAGAATATTACAATAATAATGGTTTAAAAATAGATGGTAATATTTATTCAAAAATTAATTATCAGATTTGTAAACCTTTAAATATTTTCATTGATGTTCAATATCGTTATACTAGCACAAAAATGAACGGTTTAAGTGATAAATTTAATGGAGAAAATCAAATTGTTTTTGCAAACTTTTATCAATATCACTTTTTTAACCCCAAAGCAGGATTTTTTGTTGATTTATCAAAATTTGACAAAATATATGCTTCAATTTCAAAAGCTCATAAAGAACCTACAAGAAACGATTATGAAGATAATATTAATAGCAAACTTAAAGCTGAAAAGTTAACCGACTATGAATTAGGATATAAACACAATGGAGAGATATATTCTGCAGGTGTGAATTTTTATTATATGTATTATAAAAATCAATTTGTTTTAACTGGAGAAATTAACGAAATAGGAGAAATGATTGCAAGCAATGATAATTGTGGAGAAAGTTATCGTACTGGAATTGAGCTAGAAATGGCATTTTGTCCTATTGAATGGTTTAGATGGGATGCTAATGCAACTTTTAGCAAAAATAGGAACAAAAATTATTCTGTAAATCTCACCAACCCAGAAACTTGGGAACAAACTGAAATTGTTAATCTTGGAAATACACCAATTTCGTTTTCTCCTGATATTATTGCTAATAACATTTTTACTTTTGTTAAAAATGGTTTTTCTGCATCAATTCAAACTCAATTTATTGGAAAACAGTATCTTACAAACAATGGAATTGATAAATATTTGTATAACAATAAAGAATATTCTATGATTTTAAATAAATATAGTTCAACAAATGCAGACATTTCTTATACATTTAATTTAACCAAGTTAAAAGAAATAATACTTGGAATTTCTGTTTATAATATTTTTAATAAAAAATACGATAGCAATGGTTGGGCATATTGTGAACTATATAAAGATAATAACAACAAGATATATGCTTGGTCTACTGATGAATACGAAGCAGGATTTGCACCACAAGCACCTTGTAATTTTATGATACATTTAAGTTTTAAATTATAAATTAAAAAAAATTGATAGCTTTGCAATTCAGCAAATTGCTATCATTTTTATTATATAAAAATGGAAGAATATTTAACAAAAAATTGGTTAGAAATATTAGGAACAATCACAGGTTTAATTTACTTGTGGCAAGAATTAAAAGTTTCTATCTGGTTGTGGCTCACAGGAATAATAATGCCAGTAATTTATACATTTGTATTTTATAAAAATGGACTTTATGCCGATTTTGGTATTCAAATATATTACATAATTGCAGCCATTTATGGTTTTGTTGTTTGGAAATTAGGAAAACAAAATAATAAATCAGAAAAAATAATTCACACACCTAAAAAAATATATCTTTTTTTATTTATAGCTGTAATTTGTTCTTTAATTGCAATTTATTGGATATTAACACATTTTACAGATAGTACAGTTCCATTTTGGGATAGTTTAACCACTGCTTTAAGCATTGTTGCATTATGGATGCTTGCAAAAAAACATGCAGAACAATGGATTGTTTGGTTTATAGTTGATTTAATCAGTTCTGGACTCTATTTTTATAAAGGAATTTATTTTACTTCTACACTTTATTTATTATATTCTATAGTTGCAATTTATGGATATAAAAAATGGTGCAAAATGATAATAATATGATGATGAATATATTTGATTTTAAACCAGATATTGTAATTTTAGGCGGTGGAAATTACCCTACACACTCAATTCCATTGTCAATTTTAAACAATGCAAAACGAGTTCAATGTTGTGATGGGGCTGCAAATGAATTTATTAATCGAGGAAAAACTCCTTGGAGAATAATTGGTGATGGTGACTCTATTTCTTCTGAAATAAAATCACAATTGCATGATATAATAAGAATTTTTCCAGACCAAGAAACCAACGATCAAACCAAAAACATAATTTATGCTAAAAATCATGGTTTCAATAATATAGCTATAGTTGGAGCTACTGGTAAACGAGAAGATCATACTATTGGTAATATAAGTTTGTTACTTGAATATCAAAAACTTGAATTGAATGTTAGAATTTTTACCGATTGTGGAATGTTTATGGCTTGTAAAGATAAAATTCAATTTAATGTAAATATTGGCAGTCAAATCTCTATTTTTAATTATGATGCTAAAGATTTAACTGCCAATGGTTTAAAATATCCTATAAGAAGTTTTACAGCGGCTTGGCAAGGAACTTTAAATGAAGCAACGGAAAACAATGTAACTATTTATGCTAAAGGTATTTATATAGTATTTATTAATTATTAGTTTTAAATAAACTCAAGTTATTTAGGTAAACGTTTAAAAAATCCTATTGTAACAATACTACAAAGAATAGCAGACATAAAATCTGAAATAGATTGAGTGATTTCTACAGCAGTGAGACCTAAAAACGAAGGTAAAATTATAATTAAAGGAATAAAAAACATACCTTGACGAGAAATTGAAGTTACAGAAGCCCAAAATTTTTGTCCTGTGGATTGAAGCAACATATTTGCTAAAACAATTAAAGCTGTAAATGGCATTGTTATACAAATATATCTTAAAGCTCTTGTTCCAATTTCTACAACGGATTTACTATCAGTATTAAACAATGATATAATATCTTCTGCAAATATTCCACAAATTATTGCACCACATAACAAAATACAAGTACAAATGACTAATGAAAACTTATAACTTTTTCTAACACGCTGATAATCACCTGCGCCAAAAGCAAATCCACAAACAGGCTGAAATCCTTGTCCAAAACCAACCATCATTGAACCAATCAAAAAGTTTATTCGTCCAACAATCGACATTGCCGCAACTGCTGCATCTCCATAAACACCTCCTGCTCTGTTTAATAATACTGTGGCAACTGCGCTACAACCTTGTCGAAATAATGAAGGAAGACCTGTTGATAATATTAAAAGATAAATTCCTATTTTTTTGTAAATATATTTTAATTTTAAATAAAGCATACTATGTTTCCCTAAAAGAGAAATAAACATTATCAAAAAGCTAATAAATTGACACAAAATTGTAGATAATGCAGCTCCAGCTATTCCCATATCCATTACAAATATAAAAAATGGATCTAAAAATAAATTTATTATAGCCCCAGAAACAATTCCAATCATTGCAAAAAAAGAACGTCCTTGACAACGTAACAAATTGTTAAACAAAAAAGAACAACATGAAAAAGGCGCTCCCAAAAATATAATTTTAGAATAATCTTGAGCAAATGGTAAAATAGTAGGAGTGGAGCCTAACGACTCTAATATAAATTTATTAAATGATATTCCTAACAACAAAAGAATTAAACCTAAAATAAAAGCTAAAAGCGTTGATGAACTTGCCGTAATATAAGCTTTAAAAAAATGTCTACGACCTAAAAAACGCGAAATAATACTGCCAGCACCCATTCCAACCCAAAATCCACAAGCTTGAATTATTGCTGTTAAAGGCAAACAAATTCCAGTTGCTGCTGTTGCACTATCACCCAAATGTGAAACAAACCAAGTATCTGCTGTATTATAAATTGCAGCTGTCATCATACTCAAAACTGTTGGCCAAGCCAAACTTGGTATCAAACGCGAAACTGGCGTTTCTATCATTTTATAATATTGAAGATCTTCTTGGTTTTCCATAATTCTGCAAAGTTAATAAGTTTAATAATTAAGCGTAATAAAAAAACATAATTATTATTTATTGATTTTTTGAATTTACAATATTAAATTTTGAATTTATGGTTATATAACAAAAAAAATTATTTATTATACATTTATTTTATTTATACAAATAAAATATTTTGATTAGATATACAATTCAGTATTTATATTAATTATAAATCATAAAAAATAATTAATCTAGATTTTTTTTATTATATTTGCAATACTAATTTTTAATCAATATATAATGACTAACGAAGAACGAATAGAAAAAGCAGGCAATTATATGCAAAGTGGCTATAATTGTGCACAAGCAGTAACAGCTGCATTTGCAGACGTTTATGGAATTGATGAAGATTTCGCAATCAGACTTGCAACAGGATTTGGGGGCGGAATTGGCTGTATGCGTGAAACTTGCGGCGCAGCATGCAGTATGTTTTTATTAGCTGGATTAGAAGATGGTCCTGATAAAAAACCTGTATATGACGACATTAAAATTTTAGCTGACAAATTTAAAGAAATGTATGGAACTTTAAATTGTGCTGAACTTTTAGGAATGAAACCTTCATTTACAGAACTAACTAACAAACAAATAGAAAATCGCAAAAAAAATTGCGTACAAAAAGTTGAAGATTGTGCAAAAATTTATGCTGAATTTCTAAAATCTAAAAAACAATAATCAAATTAATTTTAAAATTTTACGAAAATGAAAAAACTATTAGCCATTGTTGCTCTTGTAGTATTAAGTGCAACAGCATCATTTGCTCAATTAGGTTTAAGAGCAGGTTTAAATTTTGCGTCTTTAGGCGTTGACGATAAAGATGTTAAAGATTTTATTGACACTAAATCAGGATTTCACATTGGTGCAGTGTATAATGTTGATCTTATTGGAAGTTTTTCTCTTGAACCTGGTTTATATTTTACACAAAAAGGATTTAAACAAGATGAATCTGATTTAAAAGCTACTACTAATTATTTAGAAATTCCTATTAATTTAAAATATCAATTGCTCGATTTAAGTGTAATAGCTTTAGATGCTCATGTTGGTCCATTTATGTCTATGGGGTTATCTGGTAAAATCAAAGAAGATTTTATGGGAGCAAAAGAAGAATTTAAAGCATTTGACGAAGATGAAGGCGGATTAAAACGTTTTGAATTTGGTCTTCAAATGGGAATAGGTGCCAAAATATGCGAAAAACTCTATGCTGGAATTCATTACGATATGGGCTTAACCAAAATAAATGAAGATGATGGCATTAGTAAAGACAATCTAAAAGAAACAAATCACGTTTGGATGGTTTCTGTTGGATTAAATTTTTAACAAATAAATAATAAAATGAAAAAAATATTAGCAATTATAACAATTTTAATTTCAACATTATCAGCAAGTTATGCTCAAGACTTTGGTTTTAGAGCAGGATTTAATTTAGCAAAACATATTTCTGATGCAAGTAGTAATACAATTATAAAACCAGGCTTAAATTTAGGTTTAATTGTAGATATAAATCTAATTGATGATTTATATTTACGTCCAGGTTTTGAATTTACCATGAAAGGTAATAGACAAAAAGTTGTTGGTACAGAACACAAATGGAGAATTAACCAAAATTATTTTCAAATTCCTATTGACATTGCATACAAATTAGGAATAAATAAAAATTTTGATATTGATTTTCAAGCAGGTCCTTTTATGGGAATTGGATTTTGTGGTAAAGCAAAATTTAAAGACGATAATGGAAATACTACAGATCATAAAACATTCAAAAGTGATGGTACATATAAACGCTTTGATTTTGGATTAAATTTCGGTGCTGGTGTTGACATTGACCAATTTTATTTTGGAATGGGTTATGATTTAAGTTTATTAAATTTAACAGATAACACTCGATATAAACAAAAAAACGGTGTTTTAATGTTTAATGTAGGTTATAATTTCTAATTAACTCATAATCAAATACCCCAGTTTTATTTTTATAAAAACTGGGGTATTTTTTTTCAAAATCAATATAAACAATTAATTCAAAAAAAGAAATGAAAAAAATTCTCGTACTTATCTTATTAATTCTGAGTATATTCACAAAATCAGATGCTCAACAATTTGGAGCAAGAGCTGGATTTAATTTTGCAAAACACGTTGCAGATGCAGTTGGTCCCACAACAGTAAAATCAGGAGTAAATATTTGTGCTTTAGCAGATTTTAAACTTTGGCAAGAATTATATTTTAGACCAGAACTTATGTTTGTTTCAAAAGGCGCAAAACACGAAATTGGAAATTATATTGTTAATCAAAATTATTTTGAAATACCATTATTAATGGCTGTAAAAGTAAAAATTAACAATGATTGGAAATTAGATTTTCAATCTGGACCATTTTTAGCTTTTGGATTGTCTGGAAAATATAAAAAAATAGAAGGTTCATACGATGGTTATATTCCACAAGCATTTAAAAAAGACGGAAATGACGGATATAAACGTTTTGATTTTGGATGGAATGTTGGTGCTGGCATTAATTTTTATCATTATTATGTAGGAATGGGGTACGACATAAGTTTTCTTGAACTAACAGATAATGAAAAATATAGAGAAAAAAATGCTGTTTTAATGATAAATTTCGGATATAACTTTTAAAACATTTTAATAATCAATTAATTAACAAAATAAATATTCTATAAAATGAAAAAAATACTAATATTTATAATACTAATAATAAGTTTTGTATCAGACTCAAAATCACAAGAATTTTGCGGGCGAACAGGTTTAAACTTGTCAAAACATATTTCCGATGCAAGCGAATCATCATTCATAAAACCAGGCTTTAACCTTGGATTTGTTGTTGACATAAACATTGTTCAAGAATTATATTTTAGACCGGGACTTATGTTTACAATAAAAGGTGCAAAATATAAAGATGTCAACAAACAAATAAATCATCAACATTATGGAGAAATACCTCTATTAATGGCATATCAAATTAAAATTACCAAAGATATAAAATTAGATTTTCAAACAGGACCATTTGTAGCATACGGAATTTGTGGACATATAATATATAAAGGAGGTCCAAACGAAGGATTTAGCCAACTTTCGTTTCAACGTAAAGAAAATGGAGTTAAAAATCAAGAATTTAGACGTTTTGATTTTGGTTTAAATTATGGAGCAGGATTAGTTTATAAAGCATTCTATTTAGGAGTTAGCTATGATAGAAGTTTCATAAAACTAAAAGACTACATGGTTTGGGAACAAAAAAATGGAGTATTAATGATAAACATTGGATATTATTTAAGAAAATAATCGCTATAAAGCGAAAATTTTCTTATAATTTAATAATACTATTTCTAATAGCATACTTAATTAAATCAACACTTGATTTTAAATTAAGTTTTTGCATTATATGATTTTTGTGAGTTTCCACAGTACGAACACTAATAAAAAGTTTATCAGCAATTTCTTGATTGCTTAAACCATCACCCCAAAGTTTTAAGATTTCAATTTGACGACTACTTAAACTTTGAGAATCATCATCATATTCATCTTTTTCATTAGCAGAAGCTCCAACAGAACCGATATAACGCTTTAATAAAATGTGAGTTATCGACTCACTATAATAATCATGACCACTTCTAATTGTATAAATTGCTTGTAACAATTCAGAAGCATCAGAATCTATCGAAAGAAAACCTTTGGCACCAGATTTTATTGTTTTAGCAACAATATCATCTCGTTGAGAATCACTTACAACAAGAATTGATGTTTTTGGAAATTTCATTTTTAAAGAAATAATCATATCAATATCATTATGAGTAATTTCCATAAAATTCAAAACTAAAATATTTACAATACGACCAACCATTTTTTCAAACAATGACTCTTTGTCAAATGCAGTAAAAACTGGCTTTATTTCAGTTGATTGCAATAAATAATTTTCTAAACATTGCAAAATTAATTTGTGTTGATTATAAATACCGACGTTTATCATTTTTTTCCTAAATATTTTTACCAAATTTATAAAAAAAAAACTAAATTTGAAAATGCTTTTATGAATATTACGTTATAAACTTTAAATAAGATTTATTATATAAAAAATAAATATAAAATGAAAAACTTTATAAATAGTAAAAATTTAATATTATTAACAATGTTATTAGGAATTTATAGCTGTATAGATTCACAAGAATTAAATCCTCCAGAAATGACATTAAGTTATACTGATACAGAAAACATATTATTTTCGTGGAGAGAACCAGCTATAATAAATGTTAAAATCACAAGTGAAGAAGATATTGAAAGTTTCTCAATGTTCAGTAAACCAAATTATTGGCAAAAAGATACGACTTTCCCTCCATATACTCATTATGTAGATTTTAACATTCCTCTTTCTTTAGGTCAAGGTTTTGTTGTTGAAGATTCAACTATAATTCTAACATTTAAATCTTATAGTAATGGATTATGTAACGAACAATTTAGAAAACTTAAATACGAATTTCATTACCCTGAATTAGATTCTTTCGACATAACATTAAGTGCAGATCCAAAAAAAGAGTGTTTACTTGATATTGAAAATCAAACTGCTTATAGATATACAGATTATAGAAATCATTTTTATGATTTAATTTTGGTTAACGAAACTAGAGTTCTTTGGCGTAAATTTGGTTTATCTTTAGCAAATCCGTCAGCAGAATATTATCTATCAGAATATTATAAAGAATTAGTTCCTGATTTTCCATATGATGAAAAAGAATCAAGTGTATATTTTAAAAACACAACAACTGGATTAATTCACGATAAAACAAAATCTTGGCTTGATTTAAGTCCTGAAATGGTTGATAGTGAAGACGGATGGATTGAAACTTTTTTAGGTGATGATGAAAATTTTGGAAGTGGATTAAGCAATATTCAACTACAAACTTTATATAAAGCAAAACTTCATAATGGTAAAAAAGTGATGATTAATGTTCTTGATATTCACGAAATTCAAAGTAAATATCCAACTGTTGATTTAAGAATCTTCTATCAAAAATAAAATGAACAAAAAAGCGGAATTAATCAAATTCCGCTTTTTTTATAATTATTAATTTTCAATTCCAAAAAAATATCTTCCTTTATCTTGTGTAATGTCGCCAAATTGAATTGATTGTTTTGGACAATGATGAATACATGCAAGACATTTTACACAATGTCCCAACCATTTAGGTTGTTTATTTTCTATTTTTATATTTTTTTCAGGACAAAGTTTTTCGCAAAGTCCACAATTTATACAATTTTCGTCTGAGTAGAATTTTTTATCACTCATTGTAAATTTCATAAACAATGGATAAATAATTCTGCCTTTTAAAAATGGTTTTGAACCAACAACATAATGTTGATAATTAGTATTATTGACAATTGCTTCTGAAATTCTGGTGATTTCTGCTCCACAATTTTTTAGTTTTTGATCTCTTAATACAGGATCATCAATTCCAAATCCTTTCATAACAATATATGTATTAGGCATTTGAACAGAATACACTTTATTACAAATTATATTGTTATATTTTTTTAAAAGAGAAATTACTTGTTCACGAGCAGTTCCACAATTATCGCCACAAGATACAATACAAAATACCTGTTGTTTAGAAAAACCACTAAATTTTACATGCTTTAAAAATCTATCCATTGATTTTGCCAATCCCCAAGAATGTACAGGACAAACAATTCCAAGATATTTTTCTTGAGATATATCAATAGAAACACTTTTATTATTTATAATCTCATCATAATAATCAGCAATATTTTTAACACTCTGATTTTCTATATTTTGAGCAACTTGTTCTGCAATAAATTTTGAATTTCCTGTTCCTGTAAAATAAAATATCATATAAAATTATTTTTTGCAAAAATATAAAAAATAAGAATTAAGAAATTATAATCTTCTATTAAATTCTTCTATAAAGGCATAAAGAGGAATACTTTCAACCCATTCTTGATTTATGTAATTTTTCATTGATAATCTAATTCCTGTTAAATCAGAATTTTTATCAATAAATGTTTTAAGAGATTTTGAATGAACATTTTCTTCTGCCTTTACTTCAACAGGATAAACATTATTGCTTAATTGAACAACAAAATCAAATTCTATTGTTGAGTTGTTTGAACTATGATAGAAACAAGGAATGTTTGTATTAATTAATTGACAACAAACAAACAACTCTGTAAAAGCTCCTTTATATTCAACAAAAATTTTATTATTAACTAATACAGACGATGCAGGAGCATCAACCATAGCACCCATAAGTCCAACGTCAAGAAGAAATAGTTTAAATGCAGATAAATCTTCATAAAATTTCAAAGGCATTTTTACAGAATTTACACGATTGATTTTATATATTAAACCTGCATCTATTAACCATTGAATTGCTAATTCAAAATCATTTGCTCGTGCACCTTTTTTCATTGCACCGTAAACAAATTTTTTATTTTCTCTAGCTAATTGAGATGGAATACTATTCCAAACCATTTGAATTCTTGGAACTTGATTTGATGGTGCATGTTTAGAAAAATCACGTGAATAATCTTCTAATATATCTTTTTGACGTTTTCTAACTTCTTTTAATCCTAAATTTTTAATATACGCAAGCACAACAGAAGGCATTCCTCCAACATAATAATATTGTCTTAGTAAATCAATCAATTCTTCTGATAATGAGTTAATTAAATCCCAATCACCATGGTTTAACTCTTCAACAATTTTATCTTTATTTAATGCCAAAAGGAATTCCTCAAAGTTCATGGGTAACAATCTTAAAGTATTAACTTTTCCAACTGGAAAAGAAATTCCTTCATGAAGAGACAATTCTAATAATGAGCCTGCAACTGCAATATGATAATCTGGTGCATCTTCACAAAAATATTTTAAACTTTCAAGGGCTTTGGGGCAATCTTGAATTTCATCTAAAATTATTAATGTATTATGTGGCATTATATCTATTCCTGACAATGCAGAAAGACTTCTGATAATTTTTTCAATTTTACCACCTTTATTAAATACATCACGAACTTCGGTTAGACGATCAAGACTAAAATATGCTAAATTTTTATATTCATTTTTTGCAAATTCAGTTAAAAGGTAAGTTTTACCCACCTGTCTTGCGCCATTCAAAATTAAAGGTTTTCTATTTATATTTTCTTTCCAAGAAATCAATGATTTATATAATAGTCTTTTCATACTCTACATATATTATGACGAATATTTGTCACAAATATACACTTTTTCTGACGAATAAACGAATAAAATCAACACTTTTTCTGATGACAAAATGACTATACGCTACACTTTTTCTGACGAATGATTTAATTTACTTTGAAGTATTGTTTTAAAATATTAATAGTTAGTAGCTAATTATTTTCCGAATTATATTTTCTAAAATTTTCTGCTTGTTCAAATATTTCTTTAAAAACCTCATCGTTTGTTACTGGTGGATAATGATATTCTGCAAGTATCAATATCAAATCCATTTTAAGTTCGTCTTTTATATCTTGACGATTTAACCAATCTGTATATTTTGATTTATCATCTACCATTGCTTTTACTGCAACTGCCATTTTACGTAATGTAAGTTCGCCATATTTATTAAGATACTCATCATAAAAATTATAATTCTTGGCTACTTTTACTAATATATCATAAAATGCTTTTTCTTCGTATGATATTCCAAGATCTTTAAAAGTCTCTTTCTCTTTTTGTATTTCTTTTATTAGTTCTGTCATTTGTTGTGCCACTTCATCAAGAACTTCATTGGCATAAGTGGCACTATCTCTACGATCGTTATATTTAATAATCAAAGAATTAAGTCGTTTTGTAAAATCGGTTCCTTTGGTTTTGTTTATTTTAGTAAAGTCGTTAATAACTGTACGAAGAAGGCGTTCTAACAATTTAACTTTTGTATTGGGTAATTTTAATTTTGATAATCGCTCCATGTATTCTTCACTAAGTACATCAAAATTTTTAGATTTGTCACTAATATTGATTATTTCTTCTACGCCTTGTGACTTTATTGCCTGTTCTACTAATGTACTAACTCGTTTACTAATTTGTGTAATGTCTGGTTTATCGGTTTGGGTAAGTTTAAATATTATAGATCTTACACCACAAAAATAGTGTATATCTTCTCTATCTTGATTTAAAAATTGTTCAGAATTACTACAAAGGTTAAATGAAGTTTTAAGTTTTTGAGTGTGACCCATAAATAGATTTTGTCGTTCTTGGGTTTGCTGAATATGCTCTGCTCCAAGATTTAATGACTCTAATTGTTCTAAAGGTGTTCCTGTATAAAATTTTGAATAGTCAAAACCTGTAAACAAACGACGTAATATATCAAGTTCGTCTTTTACCATAGTTATTGACTTTTCGATTGTTTCAATAGAATCAGTTTCTACTCCACATTCTGCATAACGTTTTAATGCTACATTCATATTGTTTTTAAGACCTATATAATCAACCACAAGTCCTTTATCTTTGCCTTCATAAACACGATTTACTCTCGAAATTGTTTGAATTAATGAATGTTGTTGCAATGGTTTGTCGATATACATTGTGTCAAGACATGGAACGTCAAATCCTGTTATCCACATATCTACAACTATTGCTATTTTAAAATTTGACTCAGAATCTTTAAATATCGAAGCAAGTGTTTTACGATAACTATCGTCGCCTAATATTTCATAAAGTGACGGTTCATCATCTTTGCCTCTGGTCATAACTAAGCGGATTTTTTCGTTATCAGAAATATAAGAAGTTATTGTTTCTGCTACTTGTGAATAATTTTGATGTTTTTCTATTGAAAATTCTTTATTATAATTATTTATAAGTTTTGATGTTTTTAAGCTTATCCAATTTGGACGAATTTTTATTAATTCTTTATTATTACTGTCCGAGATAAATTCCAAAAACTTAATACGAAGGCTCTACAAATAT
>JAKSUC010000077.1 GCA_024413595.1 Bacteroidales bacterium | reverse complement strand
TACTTTAAATTTAATCCTTCTAAAACTTGGTTTTGGAAGGATTTTTTTTGTGGGTGTTTCAATATTCAATAATTTCTTTTTTAAATGTCCTATTTTTTTTATTTGTTTATTATTCGATTATTGTTTAATATCTTACGTAAAATTATATCAATTACAATATTTTAGTCTTTGACTATCATTATTATTACATAATTATATCTACCAGATAGTTTTCTTATTTTTTTATTCATTCTATTTTAAAGGTTTTTTCCTATTTTTATAAACTTTTTTTATTTTTGAAAAAAATAATTTTATGAAAAAACTTTTATTAATTTTAAGTTTAATAGTTTATTCTTGTAACTTATTTGCTCAGAATTGTGACGAAATTTTAAATTATTTAATTAAAAAATGTTCAGCAAATAATATTAAAGTTAGTCAACTTTCGAATTTTATCAGTGATAATGGTGCATCTGAAATGTTTGTAACCCTTAACGATGTTACAGATAAAAATTTTGATGATATTAGTGATGTTTTACGTCATTCTTATTGTAATTTAATTAATATTGTTATTCAAGAAAATCCCAAATTTACTAGAATTCCTGATAATTGGATTTTCGAAAATGATATATTAAAAAACTTCAATCTTCGCAGTCTTGTTATTCCATCAACAGTTAAATATATTGGAGAAAATGCTTTTTATAAATGTTTAAATTTAGAAAATCTTTTATTATCCGATAATAAAAATAAAAAACTTATTCTTGGAAAATTAGCTTTTAATCAGTGTGAATCTCTTAAAAATATCAACTTTTTAGATAGACTTGAAATTATTCCTAATAGTGTTTTTTTGGGGTGTGAATCTTTAGAGTTAACAGAAATTCCTAATAATATAAAAAATATTGAAACTCGTGCTTTTGCCTTTTGTACTTCTTTAAAAAATATCAAATTGCCAAAGTATTTACAAAAAATTGATACTGCTGTTTTTTATTGGTGTTCGTCACTTAAAAATGTTGAAATTTCTAATTTTACAAAAGAAATTGAACCACAAGCTTTTTCAATGTGCGATTCTCTTGAAAATATTAATGTTTTGAAAAATACAAATATTATTAAGAGTCGTGTTTTTTATTCTTGTGGATTTGATAGCATCGAAATTCCAAATAATATTACTAAAATTGAATCGCTAGCTTTTAGTGGGACTGATGCTTATACAATCAAAATTCCTAATTCTGTTATTGAAATTGAAAGTAATGCTTTCTCTTCTTTGAAAAACTTATATCAAGTTATTATTGAAGGAAAGCCAAAAATCGGTGATGGTAATTTTACTTTCTCTGATTCGTTACTTTCTAGATATCTTGTTATTTATGTTCAAAACGATTTAGTTGACGATTTTAAACATAATATGCCAAAGTTTAATATTAAGCCTATTTCTGAAATTGGTAAGTCTGATGATTATAAAAGAATTGAAATATTAAAAAACACACTTAATAATAGCGATAATAAAGAGATTACTTTATCTATTGATTATGCTAATGACGAAAATCTTATTCTTATAGTCAGAACTATTAAAAATTCTACAGCTATTGTAAATCTAGATTTGAGTAAAAGTATTAAACTTACTAGTATTTATGACAATGATTTTTTTTCTTTAACTAATTTAAAGTCTATTATTTTACCTAATTCGCTTGTAAGTATTGGAAAAAGTGCTTTTCGCGGTTGTGATTCATTGCAAAATATAGTTATACCTAATAGTGTAACTGATATTGGAACATTTGCATTAAATAGTTGTAATAGCTTGACAGAAATTGTTTTACCAAAAAATCTTAAAACAATTAGAGATTATATGCTGAGTGGATGTTATAATCTTAAAAAAATTACTCTTCCTGATGGTTTAATCACTATAGCTGACGATGCTTTTAGACTTGATACATCTCTTGTCGAAATTAATATTCCAAAATCTGTTGAAAAAATAGGAAATGGAGCTTTTGCTTGTTGTTATTCTTTAGAAAATATAAATATACCTTCAAAAGTTAAGCATTTAGAGGAAAATCTTTTTTGGGGATGTCACTCTTTAAAAAATATTAATATTTCAGAAGGTGTGGAAGTTATACATGGTTATTTTATTTTTGCTTGTATCAATTTAGAATGTATTACATTCCCCAAAAGTGTTATCGAAATTAAATCTGACGCTATTTTTGTTTTAGACAATTTTAAATATATTACAATAGAAGGAAATCCTTCTTTAAAAGATGATTCTTTCAATAAAGGTTTTTCTGGACCTGCAAAAAATCCTATTCGTGTGCATAAACAATATTTAGATGATTATAAAAAACAATTTCCTGAATATAATTTTGAAACTATTGAACAATAATTTTAAATAATAGAATTATTATTGAATATTAATTTAAAAATTCACAATAAAAAATCCCGAAAGAAAAAGTTTTCTTTCGGGATTTTAAATAATATTATTGCTGTGAAAAGATTTATTTTCCTAATAATTCTACACTACGTTTAACAAACTTTGTAAGATCTTCACCCTTTAGCATATTATTAGCTAATAATGCTAGGTCAATCATTTGTTTAACTAGTTTGTTTCCTGCTGCATAGTTACTGAAAATAGTTTTACGTTTGGCTTCAACATCTGAAATCTTTTTCTGAAGTTCTTCTTTCTTTGCTTTTTCTTCAGAAGATATTTCTTCATCTTTTTTGTCTTTAGTTAGTTTTTCAAGACTTTCAAGATCAGATTTCAAAGGTTTAAGTTCATTATCGTTTGCTGTAACATCAGAAGCAGTTTTATCTTTAACGTCGTTGATTAATGAAATAATCATTGGGTGAGTTTCGTTAACAACAAGATTAAGATTATCTGGCAAATTATTGTAGAAACTAGATTCTGCACCTCCAAGTTTACCCATATCTTTCATTCTTCGCATAAATTCGCTTTGTGTAATCATAATAGGCAAACTATCTGCACCTAGAGAGTCAAATTCTACTGTAAAGTTTTTGTTAGTGTTTTTAGGAGTTTGACTATCAAAAATAGAAGTAAAATCTTTCTTTTCGTCGTCGGTGTAAGCTGATTTAGGAGCATCTTCTTTACGAATAAGTTTGTCGAGTGTATCGCTATCTACGCGCATAAAGCGAACTTCTGTATTTTTTTGTTCTTGTTGATTAATAAAGTGTGCTTCAAATGCGCTATCTAGTAACAATACATCATAACCTTTTGATTTTGCTGCTTCTATAAAACTATATTGATCTTCTTTATTTGTTGCGTAAAGGAATATTATAGTATTATTTTTGTCGGTTTGATTGTCTTTAACGATATTTTTGTATTCGTCGAATGTAAAGAATTTGTCATCTGTATTTTTGTATAAGAAGAAATTCTTTGCAGAATCGTAGAATTTTTCGTTTGTCAACATACCGTATTGAATGAAAAGTTTAAGGTCATCCCATTTCTTTTCAAAATCTTCACGATTGTTTTTAAAAATTTCTGCCAATCTGTCAGCAACTTTCTTGGTTATGTGTGTAGAAATCTTTTTAACATTAGAATCGCTTTGTAAATAGCTACGAGAAACATTCAATGGAATGTCTGGTGAGTCTAATACTCCATGAAGTAATGTTAAAAATTCAGGAACTATACCTTCTACGCTATCGGTTACAAATACTTGATTACAATAAAGTTGTATTTTGTTTTTCTGAATTTCTAGATTTGTACGTATTTTTGGAAAATAAAGAATACCTGTTAAATTAAATGGGTAGTCAACATTTAAATGAATATTAAACAATGGTTCTTCAAATGTACTTGGATAAAGTTTTTTGTAGAATGTTTTGTAATCTTCTTCTTTAACGTCGGCTGGTTTTTTAGTCCATAATGGTTCGGTATCGTTTATAATTTTATCCTTGTCGTTGTCGACATATTTGTCGTCTTTCCATTCTTTTTCTTTTCCATTAGAAATTGGAATAGGAAGAAACATACAATATTTTTTGAGTAGTTCTTCTATTTTTGAGTCTTCTAAATATTCTTTAGAAGATTCTTCGTCGATATGAAGAATTATGTCGGTTCCACGGTCTGATTTGTCATTTTCTTCCATTGTATATTCTGGAGAACCATCACAAGACCAACGAACTGCTTTTGAACCTTCTTTCCAACTCTTTGTGATGATTTCTACTTGTTCAGAAACCATAAAAGCAGAATAGAAACCAAGACCAAAGTGTCCAATAATAGCATCGATGCTATCTTTATATTTTTCTAAGAAATCTCCTGCTGATGAAAAAGCTATTTGGTTGATATATTTATCAACTTCTTCTTCTGTCATACCAATACCACGGTCTGAGACTGTAATAGTTTTAGCTTCTTTGTCAACTTTTACACGAACGGTTAAATCGCCAAGATCTTCTTTTAATTCGCCTTTACGTGCAAGGGCTTTTACTTTTGTTGTTGCATCTACGGCGTTTGATACTAATTCTCTTAAAAAGATTTCCTGTTCTGAATAAAGGAATTTTTTGATTACTGGGAAAATATTCTCACTTGTAACACCTATTTTTCCTGTTGCCATTTTATATAGTTTTTTATTTGTTTTACTTAATATTAAAATTCACAACCCATTAATCAAAGCCTGTACCGAATTGTTTTTTATGTCATTCTTGCAGATTTTATATGACAGTATATGTCATGTGGACAGAAAAAATAATTAGAGAGAATTTACAAATTACTATTATAAAAATTATAGATAATAAAAAATTATAAATGAATTGTTAATTTATTTTTAGTATAAAATTAAAAATAAATTAATTAATATATATATATATGTATACTTATTTTTGCATTAAAATTAATTTTTTTAAATAAAGAGGCGTAAGTAAAACAATGTGCAAAATGGAATACTTACAACCTCATTTTGTTTAACACTTTAAAATTTGTGCTATGACTTAAATTACGTTTACATTTTCAAAAAAGTTGCAACAAGATTCAAGGAGTCATAAGTTTGTAACGAACTTGTATTTTAATTACAAGGAAAACCTATTTTATTACTTAATCAAAAAAAATCATGTTAAAAAAAAGTTTTTTATTAGCTACAATTATTGTAGCTACATTAGTTTCATTGCATAAATCAATTAATATTTATAAGACAAATTTATCCCTTCGAATTGATGACATTGAATTATTAGCATTTGGTGAAGGTGGTCCTGGAGATACCACTGTAATTGTTATTAATTTGAATTATGTACAATATAATTCAAGTAATACTTCTAACAATTCAAATGATGTTACAGGCAAAGGTAATGTTGGAAATAATTTTATTGGAGTATCAGGTTCTGCTTCAACAGGGAATACTAATACTAGTCAATATGATTCAACTTGGTATAATTATAGTGGTTCTGTACAAGCAATAGGTGTAGATTCTGCAATAATTCAGCAAACTTTCAATTCTGCGCAACAACAATTTTTTAATACAATAACCCATTGAACATAATTTGATTTATTTAATTAATTTCATTAGCTGATTTTTTTTCAGCTAATGAAATTTTAATTTATTATATATATGAAATATATTAACTATATGATATGTATATTAGTTTCTTTTATGTTATTAATATCATGTACTAATGAGAATAAAAAATCACCTTATACTGAAAAAATAAAAGAACTTAATGTAGGTTTAGCTATAGATAATTATGATATTATTAGAGTTGACTTAATAGATAGTATTAAAATTATAGAACTAGAGTCTAGTTCTGATGATAGCTATGTAAATATTAATAGTTTGGTTTTAGGAGATGATTACATATATATTCTTGATTTTGGAACATCTAAAACTATAGCAATTTTTAATTATGAAGGAACGTATATAAAAAAAATAAAACATGGTCAAGGTCCTGGAGAATTATACAATCCAATTTCTTTAACTTTTGATTCTGAAAAACAACAACTTCTTGTTATTCAAAATTCTTCAATATTATCCTATACACCAAATGGTAATTATATCAATACTTACGATTTACCATTTCATCCTATGCAAATAGAGTCATTTAAAGATGGTTATTTATATTACTTATTTCCTTTGTTTAATGGTTCAAATTCACCTGCATATCAATGTGAACTTGCATTTACTGACAAAGATTTTAATTTTCAAAAAGCTTTTATAAAAAGCAATATTACGAAACAAGTATTTTGTCCTGCAAAATATATTAATAGAAAAGATAATAATACTTTAGCAATAGGCATTCCTCTTGTAGATACGTTATTTTCTTTTTCAAATGGAGATGTTATACCCGAGGCAATTTTATCATATTCCAAATATAAATTTAATTGTAATTTAGATGAAGATTTTAATTGGGATAATTTTAAAAATGATATTAAGTGTGAGCCTTATAATGTATTTTCTGATGGAATTAATTTAGAATCTTCTAAATATACTTATTTTTCACTTTCAAGTTATAATAAAGCAAATAACGGATTCTTATGGAATCGACAAACTGATTCGATATATTGTTATCAATATGATAATGATGAAATACCAAGCATAACAGCCCCTTTTACTATATATAAAGATTTCTTTGTATGTATTTCTCAACCTTATTTTGAATCTAAAGAAATTATTAAATCTCATTTTTTATCTAAAGAACAGATTGAATATTTCAATAATAGAAATGAAGAAGAAAATCCTGCATTAGTATTCATTAAATTCAAATAATTAAATTATGAAACCATTAATAATAATATTTGTAGGAATATTTTGTATATTATCTAATAATATAATACAAGATAATCAAAATTATAATGAAAAATTAAAATCACATCCTCTTGATAGTATTCCGCAAAAAAAAATATATAATTATTCAATAAATATGAATAGTACGATAGTTATAAAAACTGATAGTAATGGAAATTCTGACACGATAATAACAAAGAATTTTGGTAATGCAGATTCTACATTAATTGAAACTTTTAACAATACTATCAAAAAGAATAATTAATCATAGTATAACAAAAAAACAATTAATAATTACCTCGTATTAAACGTGATAATTATTAATTGTTTATAATTAATTTAAATAAACTTATTTTTGTTGAGCTTTAGCTTCGTCTTGTTTACGAATATCTTTACGACGGATTTTTCCACTAATTGTTTTTGGAAGTTCGTCAACAAATTCAATAATACGTGGATATTTATAAGGTGCTGTTACCTTTTTAACGTGGTTTTGAATTTCTTTTATTAATTCTTCTGAAGGTGTATAATCTTTTCCTAAAACTATTGTTGCTTTAACAACTTTTCCTCTTATAGGATCTGGAACACCTGTTACTGCACATTCAACAACTGCTGGATGTGTCATCAAAGCACTTTCCACTTCAAAAGGTCCGATGCGATAACCAGAACTCTTGATTACATCATCTGTACGACCTACAAACCAGAAATATCCATCTTCATCACGCCATGCTACATCGCCTGTATGATATACTGTATGATTATCGGTAAATGCTTCTGCATTTTTTTCTGGTGCGCGATAATATTCTTTAAACAATCCGTATGGATAATTTTTTGTTCTGATAATAATTTCACCCTCTTCTCCTTCTTCAGCGCTACGACCTTCGGCGGTTATTAAATCGATATCGTATGCAGGATTGGGTAAACCCATAGAACCTGGTTTTGGTTTCATCCAAGGGAATGTGCCAATTGTCATAGTTGTTTCTGTTTGACCAAAACCTTCCATAATGCTTAATCCTGTTATTTTTTTCATTGTGTCAAAAACAGCAGAATTAAGTGCTTCGCCAGCTGTGGTTAAATATTTTAGATTAGAAAGATCATATTTTGATAAATCTTCTCTAATTAAAAATCTATAAATAGTAGGAGGTGCACAGAATGATGTTACTTTATATTTACAAATCATCTCTAATAAATCAGATGGTGTAAATTTTTCGTGATCATAAACAAAAAGACATGCACCAACAATCCATTGACCATAAATTTTACCCCAAGCACATTTTCCCCAACCAGTGTCGGCAACTGTAATGTGAATAGATTCTGGTGTAAGATTATGCCAATAAGCAGCTGTTACTATGTGTCCTAATGGATAAGTAAAAGTATGAGCCACCATTTTAGGTTCACCTGATGTTCCTGAAGTAAAATACAACAACATTAAATCATCATTAGTATTAACATTTGCAGGACGTGTAAAAGGTTTTGCATTGTCTAATCCTTTATGAAAATCTTCACAACCTTCTGGAACATTAGGACCTACAGAAATAATATATTGTAATGTAGGGGATTCTGGTTTTGATGCCATTACATGATCTAAAATATCAGAATCGCCACAACACACAATAGCTTTTGTACTTGCAGCATTGTTACGATAAACAACATCTTTCTTAGTTAATAAGTGAGTTGCAGGAATAGCAACAGCACCTATTTTATGAAGAGCTACAATAGAAAACCAAAATTCATAGTGACGTTTAAGAATTAACATCACTTTATCGTCTTTACCTATACCAAGACTTTGAAAATATGACGCAGTTTTATCAGTTTCGCGTTTAATGTCAGCAAAAGTAAATTTTATTTCACGACCTTTATCATTGGTCCAAATCATAGCCAATTTATTAGGCTGTTCCTCTGCCCATGCGTCTATTATATCATATCCAAAATTAAAATTGTCAGGAACTATTAGTTTATAGTTTTTTCTAAAATCGTCTAAATCCTTAAACGAAGTTTGTTTTAAAAATCTTTCTAACATTATATTTTATAGAAAACGTTATTTACAAATTATAGCTAAAAATCTTGCAGGTTTATTATCCAATGCAATAAGTCCATGAGGACGAGTAGAGTCAAAATAAATACTATCACCTTCTTCCATAATCATTTGTTTTTCGCCAACTTGAATTTTTGCTCTACCTTCAAGAAGAAAATTAAATTCTTGACCGGTGTGAGAATTAAGCGAAATGTTTTCAAAAGGTTGAATAGTAACTTCAAAAGGTTCGATAATAGCATTCTTAAAACCTGCAGCTAAAGCAAGATATTTGTATGCTTTAGAACGTTCCATACTTACGCCTTTGCCTTTTCTGGTGAGGAAGTAAGACTGCATTTTGGGTTCTTCTCCGCTAATAATGGCAGATGGCTGAATGTTATAAGCCTGTGCCACATCGCAAATATAACTCATCGGAATGTCTGACTCGCCGCTTTCGAACTTTGCAATTTGCTCAGGCGAAATACCAGTTTTGGCTGATACATCTTCTAGTGAGAGGTCTAAAACTTCTCTCAAAGCTATTAACCTTTCGGCAATAGCCTTAATCTGTTCGTTTAGTATCATGGTGTCTAAATGTTTGAGATTTTAATGCGCAAATATACAAAGTTTAATTGGTGTTAAAAACTTAATTCTTTAAGATTTTATCAATTATTAGGTTTTAAAAGTTAATATTTAGAGAATGTTTTTTCTATATTCATTAATAACTAAAGTTTTACAATTGATTGTTTATTTTTTTTATAAAAGATAATGTTTTTTCAAAAAAAAAAATTATTATTGTGATAAAATTTTCTTTTGATTTTTTTTAACTTAACTAATTAATTACAAAACATGCAAAAAATAAAGATTTTTAAACAACTATTTGTTGTTATTTGTTGTCTTTTAATGACAACACAAATATGTAAGGCTGACGATTATGAACCTGTTACTCCTAAAAATGGTGTATATCAAATTGCTAATTATAATCAATTAGCTTGGTTATTTGATGTATACATTGAAAATAATAAATTTAAAGTTATTTCTGTTGAACTACTCAACAATATTGAGATTCCAGAAGGTAAAAAATGGAAATCTCAAAGTATTTATGGGAAATTGAATTTTGAAGGGAAAGGCAATACAATTTCTGGATTGAATAACGCTTTATTTTCCACAATTGATGATACTAAATCAGTAATTCAAAATCTTATATTAGTAGTTAATGTAGATAAAGCTTATGATTTTGGTGCTATTTGTAATACTAATTGTGGTACTATTTACAAATGTACTTGTAAAGGTTCTATTTCGGTTTCAGTTGGTACAGTTGCTGGTATTTGTAAATTAAATTACGGAACAATATCTTATTGTACAAATAATGCAAAAATTTATGCAAAAGAATCTCCTACTTTCTCGTATACTAAAAATATTGGTGGTATTTGCGCAGAGAACGAAAGTGGTGCAAAAATAATTAATTGTACAAATTATGGTGAATTAAAAGGTGATTCTGATATAGGAGGTATTTGTGGTAGTAATTTTGGAGAAATTCAAAATTGTACAAACAACTCGCCAATTTCTGAATGTTATTCTAGTGTAGGTGGTATTTGTGGTAGTAATTATGGTGAAATCTCATCTTGTAGTAACGTATGTAGTGTTTCGGGAAAAAAAATATTGGTGGAATTTGTGGAAGTAATAGTAAAAAAGTCATTAGTTGTAAAAATACAGCTGCTGTTAATGGAGAAACGCAAGTTGGTGGTATAGCTGGTCAATCTTCTGGTTTCTCAGGTAGCTTACTAGATCAATGTTGTAATAGTGGAACTATAGAAGCAACAGAAGAACAATCTGGTGGCATTTGTGGCTATAATAACAATGGAACAATTAACCAAAATATTAATACAGGAACAGTTAAAGGAGGTGAAAGTGTAGGAGGTATTTGTGGTGAAACTAAAGGTGATGTTTATAATTCTATTAATTTTTCAACATATATTTCAGGTACTGATAAAATTGGAAGTATAGCAGGTTACTATTCTATTGGAGATTCTTATAATTGTTATTATTTATCAGGTTCAAATTTATCAGACGAACAAGCCACACAAACATCTTCCAGTGATTTTTCATCAGGAAAAGTAGCATATTTATTATATCAAGGATATACTAACGAATATGGAGATGTTTATTCAGGAAGTGCTTGGGGACAAAATTTAGGTAGTGATTACTATCCTTCTTTTAATGAAAAAAAAATATTAATGATTGACGGAAAATATACCCAAGTTACATTTACTAATGGAACTGCAATCGTTAATAATAAAACATATTACGAAACACCTAAAGTAGAAAATCAATATTATCAAATATCAACTCTTAACGATTTATATTGGTTAGTTGATTTTGTTAATAATGGAGGTTGTAAAAATAATAAAATACAAGTAAAACTTGTTAATGACATCACAATACAACAAGTATATAGTAACGGTTCTTTATTAACGGGATTAAAAGAATGGATTCCTATAGGCAATATTAATAATCAATTTTCAGGTCTTTTTGAAGGACAAAAACATACCATAAAAGGAATTTATATAAACAATACAAATGCTACTTATCTAGGATTGTTTGGTTTTTGTGATAACGCAATAATCCGAGATTTAAACATTTCAGACTCTTATATTAATGGAAAATCAGCAGTAGGATCAATTTGTGGTAGATTGGGTTCATCAAATAAAAATAAAATCCAAAATTGTGTGAATTATGCAACAATAAAAGGAGATTATAATGCAGGTGGCGTTTGTGGTGAAGCAATAAATACAACCATAGACAAATGTAAAAATTATGGAAAAATTTCTGTAACAACAAACAATTGTGGTGGTATTGTAGCGCAATGTGCATCTTCAACAATAACAAATTGCGAAAATTATGGACAAATTAATGCACAAAATTCAAGTGTAGCAGGTATTTGTGCTCACATGTCAGTGCCACCTAATGTAACAGACATGGTAAATAATATTTCAAATTGTATAAATTATGGTATAATAAACGGAAATGAATCTGCTGGAGGTTTGGTTTCATATATGAATTATGCCAATATGAATAATTGTTTCAATTATGAAACTATAACATCAAAAAAATGTAGCGGAGGAATATGTTCCGAAACCGAAAATTCAATAATAGATAAATGTGCAAACATTGGTCATATTATATGTAGTGAAAAATGTTACGCAGGTGGTTTATTTGGTGTTTCTATTGATTCTAAAACATCAAATTGTTATAATTTAGTAGATATTGATACAAAAAATCAAGGTTATTGTGTAGGAGGTTTAATTGGTAAAATTCAGCGTGGAACTTTAACCAATTCTTATTCTATTGGTAATATTAATGGTAATAGTTCTTATTGGTTAGGTTCGCTTTGTGGTTCTAACGATAATGCTACCATTACTAATTGCTATTATAATAATGATAACAAATTTAAAGCAATTTATAATGCAGACGATGCTACTAATAAAGTGGTTGGTATTTCATTTTTAGATTTATTTGGCAAAATTTCTGGTTTTGATAATACTATATGGAATGATGGATATTTAAAAGATATAACATCAAATTCTTTTGTTGGATATTTACCATCATTAAAACCTATCGAAGGCGAAATAACACCTGCTGATACATCTTTTAAATTTAGTTATCAACTCGAAAATTATACATCTGTATATATGTTAGGTTCTGAGTTTAAACCAGATGGAAATTTAAAAATAACAAGTACTGATCGTTCTATTTCATTAAAAATAGATGCAACAAAAGCCTCATATACATCACCAGATTTATCTGTTGTTAATAATGAAATACCTGTAAATGTTAAATATTACGATGCTTTTGACTTAGTTTATAAAATAGCAGTAAGAAAAACCAACGTAAAATCAATAACATTATTAGAAAATTCAATACCAAATCCATTAATAGGCTACGATTTAAATTTATCAAATGCAAAAATTAAAGTTGAATATTACGATTCTCAAAATGATAAAACAATTCCTGTAACAGCTGACATGGTTTCTAATTATGATAAATCACAAGTTGGTAATCAATTAATAAGAATTTCGTATGATGGATATGATTCTTATTGGGATATTGAAGTTATAGAAATTAAACCTATTCAAATTACATTTCAAGAATCATCTATTAACAAAGTTCTTTTTGTAGGAGACGAAATTGATTTATCAAGTTCTGAATTATTAGTAGATTATAATGATTTTAGAGAAACTGAAAAAATTAAAATAACCAAAGATATGTTGTCTGGATTTAATAATAAAAAAGCAGGCACCCAATTTGTAACAATCACATATCAAGGTTTAAAAACTACATTTTCTATCGAAGTAAGAGCTATTGAAATTATATCTATTGTTATTGAAGACAATTCATTTGCAAAAAGTATGATTGTTGGTGATGACTTGGATTTATCTAATGCAAAATTAAATGTTTGTTATAATAAATCAGAAAACAACCAAACTATTCCTATTACATCTAGAATGATTGTTGGATTTGACAAATCAAAAGTTGGTTATCAAGATATTGTTGTTTCTTATGGAGGTTTAAAAACTTCAAAATCTATATATATAAATAGTTGTACATATAGAGTGGTTTTTGAATGGGATAATAACTATTCTTCGGTAAAAGCATACGCTAAATGTCTTGAAAATTCTAACAAAAATATTGATCTTGTTTGTAGTACAATTGAAAAAAAAGAAACTCCTGCCACAGAAACTGAAAAAGGTAAAATTGTATATTCTACATCTGCTATATTTAAATATAATAAATATACTAGTGTAAAAGAAGTAGAAATTCCAAAACTTGGAAAAACTATTAAAGACGAAGAACCTACATTTAATTGGGATGGTATAAATTCTGCTTCGGCTTCGTTTATTACCGAAGATGGTGATGTTTTTGAAATTCCTGAAGAAAAGATTTCTTCTAAAATAACAAAAGCTCCTACTGCCGATACTGATGGCGAAATTGAATATTCTGCTACTTTTACTTATGATGGTAAAGAATATACTAGCACCAAAATAGTTACTATTCCTAAATTATCTTCTGAATATAAACTTGGTGATTATATTTATACTTGGGACAAAGAAAAACCAATTATTGTTTTTGAAAACAATGATAGTGAATTTGTGGCTCAAGAAGGTAAAGTTATTAAAGAAATTATTAATCAACAAGCCTCTTTAGAACTTGAAGGTAAAAAGACTATTACTATTGAATATGAAATAAATGGTACAGATTATTATAAAGACATCGAAATAATATTACCAAAACTAACTCCAACGGCTAACAATATTGTAAATCAAATTTCTGCTAAAGTTTGGGGGTATAATAATATTATATACATCAACATTGATAATAATGTTTATGCTAAAATTTTTGATATCAATGGGCACCTTATTAAATCTGTTTTATTAAACAATTCATATAACGAAATACCTATGAATAAAAATGGAGTTTATATTGTGGTTATTGATAATAAATCTTATAAAGTTTCTTTATTTTAATAATAAACTAATCAAATAATAATTACTAAATAAAAGAAACAAGCAATAAATATTAGTTTGATAAAAAACTCAATAACATACTTCAACGGCTCTACAAATATTTGTAGAGCCGTTTTTTATTATTAGTGTCCGAGAAAAATTCCAAAAACTTAATACGAAGGCTCTACAAATATCCGTAGAGTCTTTTTTTT
>JAKSUC010000076.1 GCA_024413595.1 Bacteroidales bacterium | reverse complement strand
TAGTATGTAGTAAGTAGTATGTAGTAAGTAGTATGTAGTATGTATTTCTTTACTGATATTTAGCATAAAATAGTTATTACTTCTATGTTATTTTAAATGGAAACTATAAAGAATGATAAAATCATATAAAGAATTGATTGTTTGGCAAAAATCTATATCTTTAGTTGAATATATTTATTGTATTTTACAACAATATCCTAAAGATGAATTATATGGAATAATAAGCCAAATGAAAAGAGCGTCGATTTCAATTCCTTCGAATATTTCTGAAGGTTTTGGAAGACATAGTAAAAATGATTTTGCTAAATTTTTATTAATTGCTCGCGGTTCTTTATTTGAATTACAAACTCAAATAGAATTATCATTGCGATTAAATTTTATAAATAAAAATCAATATGATAATTTTAATTCATTATCCACAGATGTAGAAAAATTATTAAATGGGTTATTATCAAAAATAAAGTTCGAATAAAATATTAATTTGTAGTAACTAATAAGCTTTAAGTAGTATTAAAAGAGTTAAATTAATGATTAATTTAATTAACTATTATCAAAACTCACCACTTACTACTTATTACTCACTACTTACTACTAAAACAAAAACACACCATGTTTACCATTGATTATTCAAACGACAAAGATTTTGAATTGAGATCAAAACGTCCAGCAGCAAAAACAGACGATATTATTCCTGTTGTTAAATCTGTTTTAGAAGAGGTTAAAAACAAAGGAGATAAAGCTGTTAGAGAATTGACTTTAAAATTTGATAAATCTTGTCCAAAAGAACTTTTAGCAACTGCCGAAGAACTAGATGCAGCCGAAAAAGAAGTTCCCGAAGATTTAAAAAAAGCTATTTTAATAGCTAAAAACAATATTGAAAAATTTCACCAAAGCCAAATTATTACCGAACGTAAAAAAATTACAACTTCAGAAGGTATAGAATGTTGGCAAAAAATGGTTGCTATCGAAAAAGTTGGAATTTATATTCCAGGAGGAAGTGCTCCTTTATTTTCAACAGTTTTGATGCTTGCAATTCCTGCCAAACTTGCTGGATGTAAAGAAATTGTATTATGTTCACCTCCTCGAAGTGGAGGAAGCATAAATTCGGTAGTTTTGTATTGTGCAAAACTGCTTGGTATTACTAAAGTTTTTAAAATTGGTGGTGCTCAAGCAATTGCAGCTATGGCTTATGGAACAGAAACAGTTCCAAAGGTTTCAAAAATTTTTGGTCCTGGAAACAGATTTGTAACTGTTGCAAAACAACTTGTAAATTCTTGTGAAACTGCAATTGATATGCCTGCAGGTCCATCTGAACTTGCTGTTGTTGCAGACAAAAACACAAATGCAGAATTTGCCGCTGCTGATTTACTTTCTCAATGCGAACACGGACCAGACTCTCAAGTTGGACTTTTTGTTTCGGACGAAGATAAGAAAAACGAAATTATTGCAGAAGCAGAACGTCAATTAGAACTTTTACCACGTAAAGATATTGCTCAAAAGGCTTTTGCATTGAGTTTTGCTGTTGTGGTTGACTCTAACGAAAAAGCAATTGAACTCACAAATATTTGGGCTCCAGAACATTTGATTTTGGCTACTGATGATGCTGAAATTCTTGCAGAAAAAGTTATAAACGCAGGTTCTGTTTTTGTTGGAAAATATGCTTGTGAAAGTGCTGGAGATTATGCTTCTGGAACAAACCATACTTTGCCAACTAACGGTGCGGCAAAAGCTTATTCGGGTTTAAATATGGACTCGTTTATGAAAAAAATAACTTTCCAAACTATTTCTGAAAATGGTATCAAAAAAATTGGAAATGCTATTGAAACTATGGCTGCTGCCGAACAACTTGATGCTCACAAAAATGCTGTTACTGTTCGTCTTAAATAAATTGGAAGTAAAATGGATTTAGAAAAATTTTTACGTAAAAATATAGTTGACATGGAAGCGTATTCTGCTGCACGCGACCTTGTTAGCAAGGGTGATTATGTATTTCTTGATGCAAACGAAAACCCTTTTGGAACTTGGAACCGTTATCCAGATCCATTGCAAATTGACCCTAAAGTTTTGTTAGCCAAAATTAAAGGCGTTGAAATTGAAAATATGGTTTTGGGCAATGGTAGCGACGAAATTCTTGACCTTATTTATCGTGTAGCTTGTAATCCTAAAGTTGACGAAGCTATTTCATTATCACCAAGTTATGGAATGTATTACACTTTAGCTAACCTTAATGACGTTCAGTTTAAAGAGGTTAAACTTGAAGATGATTTTGATTTTGATCCTGATAAATTAATTTCTGCAATTTCTGACAATACTAAAATGATTATTATCTGTTCGCCAAACAATCCAACAGGTATTGCATACGAAACTGATAAAATTTTAAAAGTTGTAGAAAATTTTAAAGGACTTGTTGTTGTTGACGAAGCGTACAACGATTTTGCAAATCAAAAATCTTGTATTAATTACCTAAATAAATACGATAATTTAGTTGTAATTCAAACATTTTCAAAAGCTTGGGGATTAGCTTCGCTTCGTGCCGGAGTTGGATATATGAGTAAACCTCTTGCTAAAATGATAAACAAAGTAAAACTTCCATACAATATGGACGGATTTACACAAAAATGTTTGGTAGAAAAACTACAAGATTTAGATAGTTTTAAAAACACTGTAAAACTATTGATTAGCGAACGCAATAGATTTATGAAAAATGTTGAAACTCTTTCATATATTGAAAAAGTATATAAAAGTGATGCAAATTTCTTTATGATTAAAACCGTTAAACACAAAGAATTACAAAATTTTATGTTGAAAAATGGAGTAATTTTGCGCAGTCGTCACGGAATGCCAATGTGCGATAATTGTATACGTATCACAATAGGAACACCAGAACAAAACGATTTGGCTTTTAGTTTGATGAAAAAATTTGGAGAAATTTAAACTATATAAATTTTTACTATCTTTGAGACGACTCAAAAAGGGTCGTCTTTTTTTTAACATAAATAATATGAAAAAACTACTTTCTCTTCCACCAAATTTGGTTGAAAAATTTCATAAAATACAAAATGTAGATAAACAAGAATGGTTTTGTAGTTCTGATCCTGTTGATGCCAAACTTGGTTCGGGAGGTGGAACATCATGGCTTTTGAAAAAATGTTATGAAAATGATGATAGAAATTTAGATTTTGATGAATGGCTAAAATCTGATAAAAAAATATTACTTCATGCAGGTGGACAAAGTAGAAGATTGCCAAGTTATGCTCCGTCTGGAAAAATTCTTGCTCCAATTCCTGTATTTCGCTGGAGTAGAGGTCAAAAAATAGATCAAAATCTTCTAAATTTACAAATTCCTCTTTATGAAAAAATTCTAAATCTTGCACCTAAAAATATTAATACATTAGTTGCAAGTGGCGATGTATATATCAGAAATACAAAACCTTTAGCACAAATTCCAGATGCCGATGTGGTTTGTTATGGACTTTGGACAGATGCTATTTCGGCATCGCATCATGGAGTTTTTGTTTTTGACAGAAATAAACCTTCTGAACTAGAAAAAATGCTTCAAAAACCATCACCTGAATATCTTGGAACTCTTTCTAAATCAAAGTTTTTTTTAACAGATATTGGAATTTGGCTTTTGAGCGACAAAGCTATTAAAATTTTAAATCAATCTTGTGCAGATAATTCTAAATATGGAATAAAAAATTATGATTTGTATTCAGAATTTGGTTTTAGTCTTGGATACAATGCAGAAAATTATAATCCGTTGATTAGTAATTTAAAAGTAGCAATTATTACACTAGACGGAGGTGGTTTTTATCATTTTGGAACAAGTAGAGAATTGATTTCGTCGGCTGCTTCTATTCAAAATTTGGTAAACAATCAATTAGAAATAATGCACAAAAAAATAAAACCAAATTCATCAATTTTTGTGCAAAATTCTATAACAAAAATTTCTTTAAATTCTTTAAATTCAAATATTTGGATTGAAAATAGTTACATTTCAAATTCATGGGAAATTAGTTGTAATAATATTATAACAGGAATTCCCCAAGGTGTTGAAAATATAAAACTAAATGATGGAATTTGTATTGATATTATTCCAATATTTAAAAATCAATATGTTGTAAGACCATACGGAATAGATGATGCTTTTAGAGGTAGCGTAAACAATGAAAAAACTACTTTTTTGAATAATTCTTTGGTTGATTGGGCTAAAATACATGGAATTGAAAATAATATTATTAATAATTCTACTGATATTCAAAGTTTTAAACTATTTCCTATAGTTGAGAAAATTTCAGACATCGAAAAACTAATAAAATGGATGATTTTGTCTGAAAAAAATGAAGAAATAATAAAATTTTATAATAATATAGAAAAACTATCAGCAGATGAAATAAGTGCGCAAGCAAATCTTGAACGTCTTAACAATCAACGTATTCAATATCAAAATAAAAATTTGAATTCATTATCTCAAAATTATGAAAATAGTATATTTTATCAGTTAGATTTGACAGATATTGCACAAAAAAATATCAAATATTCATTACCATTGCCAATAACATTACCAACGTCAGCAGATATTATGCAACAAATTCATAATCAAATGCTTTTGGCAAAAATCAAACAACTTAAAAACGAAGATTATAGTTTTGAAAACAAAAAAGCGTTTCAATTATTATCCGATGGAATTGTAAATTCTATAATCAGCCAAAAGGAAAATCCTAAACGCTATTTGTATGATGATCAAATAGTTTGGGGACGAAGTCCTGTAAGAATTGATTTGGCTGGAGGTTGGACAGACACTCCCCCATTTTCAATTTATTCAGGAGGAAATGTTGTGAATATTGCAGTTGAACTAAATGGACAACCACCTTTGCAAGTTTATATAAAACCATGTAAAGATTATCACATAATTTTGAGGTCGATAGATTTGGGAGCAAGCGAAACTATCAAGACTTTCAATGAATTACGAGAATTTAATAAAGTAGGTTCACCATTTTCAATTTCCAAAGGAGCTTTAGCGTTGTCAGGATTTTTACCAGAATTTTGTAGCGAAAAATATCAAACACTTGAAAAACAACTAAAAGAATTTGGCTGTGGAATAGAAATATCCCAAATATCCGCATTGCCAGCAGGTTCGGGAATGGGAACAAGCTCGATTTTAGCTTCTACGGTTTTAAGTTCGATTTCAAAATTTGCAAACCTTGATTGGTCAAATTATGATATTTGTCGTAAAACGTTGGTTTTAGAACAGTTACTAACCACAGGAGGAGGTTGGCAAGATCAATATGGCGGAGTTTTTCAAGGGATAAAATTATTACAATCACAAAAAGGATTTAATCAAAATCCCGAAATAAGATTTTTACCAGATTATTTATTTACAAATTCAGAATACTCAGATTGTCATCTACTTTATTATACAGGAATAACCCGAACAGCCAAAAATATTTTGAGCGAAATTGTCAGAAATATGTTTTTAAATTCACAAAGTCATTTAGAATTACTAGAAGAGATGAAAAATCACGCATTAAATCTTTGTGAAGCCATTCAATCAAACAATTACAATAAATTTGGACAATTAATCAAAAAATCGTGGGAACAAAATAAAATGCTAGATCAAGGAGTAAATCCACCAGAAATAGAGCATATTATAAAAAAGATAGAAGATTATTGTCTAGGCTATAAATTGCCAGGAGCAGGAGGTGGCGGTTATCTTTACATTTCAGCCAAAGATCCACAATCAGCAAATATTATCAGAAAAATTCTCAATGAAAAATCATTACGTTTAAATGCACGATTTACAGAAATGAAAATTTCAAACAAAGGATTACAAGTTTCGGTAAGTTAAAAAAAATTATTTATAAAATCACTTTCAATTTATTCGCAAATGAACATATAATTTATAATTTTGAAGTTTAAAAGTGAATTTCAAACTGATGAATAATTTAATAAAAAGTCAACTTGAAGAAGCTAAAACAGTATTAGATAATTTTTTAAGCAACGAAGAAAATATCACAAAAATTCAAAATGCTTCAAAAATTATGGCAGATGCTGTAAAAAATGGTTGCAAAATAATATCATGTGGAAATGGCGGCTCAATGAGCGATGCTTCGCATTTTGCAGAAGAATTAACAGGAAGATATCGAGGCGATAGAAAACCAATACCTGCAATTGCAATAAGTGATGCGCCTCATATAAGTTGTACAGCAAATGATTACGGCTACAATGAAATATTTTCACGATTTATAGAAGCTCTAGGAAATAATGGAGATGTAATTTTGGCAATAAGTACAAGTGGAAATAGCGAAAATGTATTACGTGCAGTAAAAACCGCAAAAGCTAAAAACATGAAAGTTATTGGTTTAACAGGCAAAGATGGCGGAAAACTTGCAAATCTATGTGATGTAGAAATAAGGGTTCCACATTTTGGACAAGCTGATAGAATTCAAGAAATTCATATAAAAATTATTCACGTATTTATATATTGTATAGAAAAATTATTAAACTTAGCATAAAAACTCAAAAAAATGTTGGTAAAAGCATACGCAAGTGCTGTACATGGCATTGACGCAATGACAGTTACAGTAGAAACAGACGTTTCACAAGGAATAAATTTCTTTATGGTAGGTCTACCAGACAATGCCGTAAAAGAAAGTCAACAAAGAATAGAGTCAGCACTACGAGCAACTGGATATAAAATGCCTGGACGTAAAATAGTTATCAACATGGCACCAGCTGATGTTCGTAAAGAAGGTTCATCTTACGATTTACCAATTGCAATAGCAATATTAGCTGCTTCAGAGCAAATAAAAAATGACAATATTGGAGATTACATTATATTAGGAGAATTGTCGTTAGATGGTTCAATAAATCCAATAAAAGGAGCATTACCAATTGCAATACAAGCAGTTAAAGAAAAATATAAAGGTATAATATTACCAGCCGAAAATGCACGCGAAGCTGCGGTAGTTAATAATTTAGAAGTATATGGAGCACATAATATAAAAGAAGTAATCGATTTTTTTAATGGCGAAAATTCTATAGAACAAACAATTATAGATACGCGAAAAGAATTTTTTGAACATTTTGATACAATAGATCTTGATTTTGCAGATGTTAAAGGTCAAGAAAATGTAAAACGAGCATTAGAAATAGCAGCTGCAGGAGGACATAATATAATAATGATAGGACCTCCAGGTGCGGGAAAAACAATGCTAGCAAAACGAATTCCATCAATTTTACCACCATTTACATTACGCGAGTCGTTGGAAACCACCAAAATACATTCAGTAGCAGGAACACTACCTCATGGTTCGGCATTGATGACCACTCGTCCTTTCCGAAGTCCCCATCATACAATTTCGGATGTAGCTTTGGTAGGAGGAGGCACTTATCCACAACCTGGTGAAATATCACTTGCGCATAATGGCGTTTTGTTTTTGGATGAATTGCCAGAATTTAAACGTCAAGTACTTGAAGTGATGCGTCAACCACTAGAAGATCGAGAAATAACAATATCACGAGCAAAATTTACAGTAAATTATCCAGCAGGATTTATGTTGGTTGCATCAATGAACCCATGTCCATGTGGATATTATAATCATCCTGATAAAGAATGTGTATGTACAGCATCACAAGTTCAAAAATATTTGAATAAAATATCAGGACCATTATTAGATAGAATTGATATTCACGTAGAAGTAGTTCCAGTTCCATTTAAAGAACTATCACTACAAGCAAAATCAGAAACAAGCGCAGAAATACGAAAACGAGTAATTCAAGCACGAGAAATTCAACAGAAACGTTTTGCAGATACACCCAATATTCATTCAAATGCCCAAATGACTAGTTCAAAAATACGAGCATATTGTAAACTAGACGAAACTTGTGTAACAATGCTAAAAAATGCAATGGAAAAATTAGGACTATCAGCACGAGCATACGATAGAATATTAAAAGTGGCAAGAACGATAGCAGATTTGGCAGGTTGTGAAAATATTCAAAGCAACCATTTGGCAGAAGCAATAAATTATCGAAGTTTAGACCGAGATAATTGGGGAAATAAATAATTAATTAACAATATTTTTATATAACATTTTATTAATTTTATGGAAACCACCACAGAAAATCTCGAAGACAAGGAGATTATTATGGCGTCGATAACGGGCGAAGATAAACCCGGACTGACTTCATCTCTTGCAAGTATAATTGCAAAATATGGAGCATCAATTTTGGATATTGGACAAGCAGATATTCATAATTCATTATCACTTGGAATAATGTTTATCAGTGATCAAACTCAATCAGGAAACATTCTGAAAGAGATGCTTTTTAGTTCATCAGAAATGGGTGTTCAAATTAGATTTTCGCCCGTTACAAAAGAAGAGTATAATAAGTGGGTTTCCATGCAAGGGAAAAATAGATATATTGTTACACTTTTAGGACGAAATATTTCAGCAAATTTAATTGCAAATGTTTCAAAAGTACTTGCGGAACAATCACTTAATATCGACTCAATAACAAGATTAACAGGACGTGTTCCATTAACTAACGACCCTAATGTTCATGAATTAACACGAGCAAGTGTGGAAATGTCTGTTAGAGGAACTCCAAAAGATAAATCATTGTTACAGAGCGAATTTATGCGATTATCAAGAGAACAAGGTTATGATATTTCGTTTCAAGAAGACAATCTTTATAGAAGAAATCGTCGCTTGATTTGCTTTGATATGGACTCAACATTAATTCAAACCGAAGTAATTGACGAATTGGCAATTAGAGCTGGTGTTGGCGACAAAGTTAAAGCAATAACAGAGTCGGCAATGAGAGGCGAAATAGATTTTTGCGAAAGTTTTAAACGCAGAGTTTCGCTTCTAAAAGGTTTAGACGAAAACGTAATGAAAGATATAGCTGAAAATCTACCAATTACAGAAGGTGCAGAACGTACTTTAAGAATTTTAAAACAATATGGCTACAAAATAGCAATTCTTTCCGGAGGTTTTAATTATTTTGGTAACTATTTGAAAAACAAATTCAATATCGATTTTGTTTATGCAAACGAACTTGAAATAGTTGATGGAAAGTTAACAGGAAATTATGTAGGTGATATTGTTGATGGAAAAAGAAAAGCAGAATTATTAAAATTAATTGCACAAATCGAAAATCTAAATCTACAACAAGTTATAGCTGTAGGAGATGGTGCAAATGATTTACCAATGTTGAATTGTGCAGGACTTGGAATTGCATTTCACGCAAAACCAAAAGTTAAAGAAAATGCAAAACAATCAATTTCAAGTATTGGAATGGATGGAGTTTTGTATCTACTTGGTTTTAAAGACTCTTATATAGAAGAAAAAAAATAGAAAATACATTAAAAATATAATAAAATGAACATTACGGAAGAAAATGTAATGAAGGCTCTTCAATTGATAACCAATCCACAAAATCAAAAAAATATTGTGGAGTCAAATCTTGTTGAGTCTGTAGCAATAGACGGTAATAATATTACTGTAACATTGCGACTTACACATTCTACAAAACCGCTTTTACATTCATTGCAAAAAGCCGTTAGAACAGTAATAGCAAGTTCGGTTTCACCAGAGGCTGAAGTTGAAATCAAAATAATTAACGAACAAGCACCCAATACCAAACCAGCAGATCCTCCATTAAAAGGCGTCAAAAATGTAATTGCTGTTTCGTCTGGAAAAGGCGGCGTTGGAAAATCTACAGTTACAGCAAATCTTGCAGCTGCTTTAGCAAAACAAGGTTACAAAGTAGGATTAATTGATGCTGATGTATTTGGACCATCAATACCAAAAATGTTTGGTGTTGAAGACGAACATCCAAATTGTAGAAAAGAAGGAGAAAAAGATATAATAATTCCTGTTGAAAAATATGGAGTTAAAATATTATCAATGGGATTTTTTGTAGACCCAGAAAGTCCTGTAATTTGGCGTGGCCCAATGGCTTCAAACATGCTAAACCAAATAATCAACGATGGAGATTGGGGTGAATTAGATTATCTTCTTTTCGACTTACCTCCTGGAACTAGCGATATTCATTTAACTGTTGTTCAAACAATTAACTTAAAAGGAGCAATTATTGTTTCTACGCCACAACAAGTGGCAATTGCAGATGTTGTAAAAGGTATCAACATGTTTAGAAACGATAAAATTGATGTTCCAATTTTTGGTATTGTTGAAAATATGGCTTGGTTTACTCCTGCAGAACTTCCTAATAATAAATATTTTATATTTGGAAAGAATGGAAACAAAGCTGTTGCCGAAAAATATGGAGTTGATTTGTTGGAACAAATACCACTAGTACAAGGCATTTGCGAAAGTGGCGACAATGGAACTCCAGCTGTATTAGATAATAATGCTCCACAGGCTAAATATTTTGACTCTTTGGCACAAAAAGTGGTAGAAAAATGTCAATAAAATAAATATCCAAAAAAGCGGAATTTAATCCGCTTTTTTTGGTTTAATTATCAACAACTTAATAATAAATACTATGCAATATCGTCTTCCTGCCGAATGGGAAAATCACAACTCAATTTTAATAATGTTTCCTTATAATGGAAAAGATTTTCCTGGAAAACTTCATCCCGTAAGATGGGCTTTTGTTGAATATATCAAAAAAATATCATTTTCAGAAAATGTTATAATTCTTGTAAGAGATGAAGATCACAAATTAGCTGTTAGTCAAATGCTTGAAGAGTCATCAGTAAACATGACAGCTATAAATTTGGTAATCTATAATACACAACGCACATGGATGCGTGATAGTGGTCCAATAACAGTTTTAGACGAAAATAATCGTCCTGTAATTTTAGATTTTAAATTTAATGCGTGGGCAAGATATACCTATCATCGTTGTGATGATTTTATTCCGCAATTTATTGCAAAATTTGTTGATGAACCATTTGTTCAACCTACCTACAATGGTAAACGTGTAGTTTTAGAAGGAGGAGCTATTGATATAAATGGTTGTGGTTCTTTGATTTGTACCGAAGAATGTTTAATGAGTGATACAGAACAAGTTCGTAATCCAGGATTTTCAAAACAAGATTATGAAGAAGTTTTTAAACAATATTTTGGAGTAACAAATGTAATTTGGCTTGGTAGAGGAATTTATGGTGATGATACTCACGGACATGTAGACGATTTTTGTAGATTTGTTAATGAAAATACAGTTGTTGTTTGCAAAGAGGATAATCCTGATGATGTAAATTATAAATCGCTTCAAGATAATATTGAACGTTTAAAAAATGCAAAACTTGAAAATGGTAAACCTCTCAACATTGTAACATTACCTATGCCAAGTGCAGTATGTTATAAAAATATGAGATTACCAGCAAGTTATGCTAATTTTTTGATAACAAATAAGTCTGTTTTGGTTCCTACTTATAATGATGCAAATGATAGAATAGCTCTAAATATTTTGGCTGATTTGTTTCCAAATCGCACAGTTATAGGCATTAATGCTGTTGATATAGTTTGGGGTCTAGGTTCATTACATTGTTTAAGCCATGAAATTAGGTAGATAAATAGCATGTATATAACTGCCTATTCTATCTATTCAATATCAAATTTTTCTTCACCGAATAAATTAAAGAAAGGATTTTCTGTCATTTCAATACTAACTTTTGTACTCTCTCCATGACCAGGGAAAATAGTAAAATCAGGATCAAAAGTAAGTATTTTGTTTTTTATACTATCCATTAATTGGTCTAAATCACCACCAGGAAGATCAGTACGCCCAATTGTACCTTTAAAAATGGTATCGCCAACTATCATAAATTTTTCTTTATCAGAATAAATAGCCTGTTGTCCTGGAGTATGTCCAGGAGTGTGTAATATTTTTAATTCAGAATTTCCAAATTTAATAATATCACCATCTTTTGTGGGTTGATTAATAATAATTGGAAGTTTAACATTCCAATCAAAACGATATGCAAATTTTTCAGCACTATCTAATAAATATTGATCATTTATATTGGCTAAAAATGGAATTTTATAATAGTCTGTAATAAATTTGACACCTAAAATATGGTCAGAATGGCAATGAGTATTAATAACAAATTTTGGAGATAATTTATTTTTAGAAATATAATTAACAAGGAAATCGCATTCTTGATTAGAATAACATCCAGGATCAATGATAACACATTGTTTAGTATCTGTATCAATTACAATAAATGTATTAACTTGCAAATCATTAAATCTAAAATTAATTATTTCCATACTATTCATTTTTTTCGTCATTAACACTAAAATTATCAGATAAAATACTATCTAAGCTAGATTTTAAACGAGGAATTAATGATTTTGCAATGTAAAAAACTTCTTTTTCATTAGCAGAATTATCGTTACTCATCAAATCAGCATATCTAATAATTTCATTCCAATTGATAAAGTCAATCTCTTTTCTAACTTGTTCTTCGCATTTGATATATGCTTCGTTAATAATAACAAGGTTCATATACACATTATCGTATACAATCACTTGTTTTTCAAGATCACTTGCATTATTAAAAGGCATAGTAACTGCAATGATGTTTTTTGTAGCTTGCAACATTGAAGCTAATATGCCTTTAGATTTAATAAAATTACTATTCATTATTCTTTATTCGGAGTTATTTCCAAAGAAAGTTCTTCAAGTTGTTCAGGAGCAATTAAAGAAGGAGCCCCCATCATAACGTCACGAGCTGCATTATTTTTAGGGAATGCAATAACGTCTTTAATAGAGTCACACCCATACATAATTGAAACCCAACGATCAAGACCAAAAGCAAGTCCACCGTGAGGAGGAGCGCCATACTTAAATGCGTTGATTAAACAACCAAAATTACTTTCAGCACGTTCTTTAGTAAATCCTAAAAGATTAAACATTTTAACTTGAAGTTGAGAGTCGTGAATTCTGATAGAACCGCCACCAACTTCAGTTCCATTAATAACCAAATCATAAGCGTTTGCACGAGCTTCGCCAGGATTAGAGTCTAAAATCTCAAGATCTTCTTTCTTTGGCGAGGTAAATGGGTGGTGCATTGCATAAAAACGTTGTGTTTCATCGTCCCATTCAAACAATGGAAAATCAATAACCCAAAGAGGAGCAAAAGTATTTTTATCTCTTAGATTTAAACGATTACCCATTTCGATACGAAGAGTACCCATTGCATTAAGAATAGGTAGTTTTTTACCACAAAGAATTAAAATTAAATCACCTGGTTTTGCTTCTGCTTTTTCGGCGATTGCTTTTAATGCTTCTGGTGTGTAAAATTTATCAACTGAAGATTTAAAAGAACCATCTTCATTACATTTGATATAAACTAAACCTTTAGCACCAACTTGAGGACGTTTAACAAAATCTGTTAGTTCGTCAGTTTGTTTTCTAGTGTAATTAGCACAACCTTCAACTGCAATAGAACAAATATATTCAGCATCGTCAAAAACTTTAAAATCATGACCTTTAACAATATCTGTTAAGTTATGAATTTTCATACCAAAACGAATATCAGGTTTATCGCTACCATACTGTTCCATAGCGTCTTTCCAAATCATACGTGGAAATTGATAATTCATATCAATGCCTTTTACTGATTTGAAAAGGTGTTTAGCAAGACCTTCAAATAAAACTAAAATATCTTCTTGTTCAACGAAACTCATTTCACAGTCAATCTGTGTAAATTCAGGTTGACGGTCAGCACGTAAATCTTCGTCTCTAAAACATTTAGCAATTTGATAATATTTATCAACACCTGCCACCATCAACAATTGTTTGTATTGTTGAGGACTTTGAGGAAGAGCAAAAAATTCACCATGATGTAAACGAGAAGGAACAACATAATCTCTTGCGCCTTCTGGACTTGAATTAATCAGAATAGGAGTTTCAACTTCCATAAAACCTTGATTATCTAAGTATTTTCTAACTTCAAGAGCCATTTTATGACGAAGAAGTAGGCCATTGATAATAGGCTTACGACGAATGTCAAGGTAACGATATTTCATCAAAAGATCCTCACCGCCATCAGTTTTATCTTCGATAGTAAAAGGAGGAACTTCAGATTTGTTAAGAATATTAAATTTATTTACAGTGATTTCTATGTCACCTGTAGAAAGGTCTTTATTTTTACTTGAACGTTCAGTAACAATACCAATTGCTTGAACAACAAATTCACGACCTAATTTTCGAGCTGACTCGCAAAGATCAGAATTTGTTTCCATATTAAAAACTAACTGAGTAATACCGTATCTATCACGAAGGTCAACGAATGTCATACCTCCAAGATTTCTAACACGCTGAACCCAACCAGCAAGTGTAACTTCTTTGTTGACGTCTGCAATTCGCAATTCGCCACAGTTATGTGTTCTATACATTATGTTTAAAATTATTTTTACGATATGTAATAATAAAAATCAACCGTAAAATTAGAAAAAACTTTATTATGATACAATTATTAATGCGGTAAATATTTCAATTTTTGATATTTACTTTAGCTCATAATTTATTATTTAATTATAATATCGAAAGGAATAGTTTATTTCAATTTATATAGTGAATATAATATCATTATAATTTATAAATATATTTATAGAAAATAAACGATTGTAAAGATTTAATTAATAATAATATTTTAATTACTATAGTATACCCACAAAAAAAATCCTTCCAAAACCAAGTTTTAGAAGGATTAGATTTAAAGTAGGGCGGTTACCTGCTCTCCCGCATTGTATCGCAGTACCATCGGCG
>JAKSUC010000075.1 GCA_024413595.1 Bacteroidales bacterium | reverse complement strand
AGGGAAGTCCGCGCCTACAAAGCCAATTGTAAGTGCGGCAAGTTCAGCAGTCGTCTTTCCAATAACTTTTTTATCTTCATCGTTATAATATGTTCTACCTTTATTATCTTTTATAACGGACCCATCAAAAAAATCCGTGTTGGAAAATGCATTATAGACTCTATTGCCATTCTCATTAATTTCAAACAAGCCTCTCACTATCTTATTACTTTGTGAACTACTTACGGTTCCAGAACTATAAACGTTTTTGACGGTTACTGAGTTAATTACCCCAGCAATACCACCAACCCAGGATATTCCTTTTATAGCACCCATATTGTAAGCATTTACTATGGTTCCAGCTTCGGTATAACCAACAATGCCACCGACACATTCGCTTCCTTCCACCGTACTCGTGCTAAAAACATTGCTGACTGTGCAATTACCATTATGTCCGACAATGCCACCAACATGATTCTTACCCTTGATATAGGAGTCCACCACGCCGACATTCTTGATAGAACCATTTTTCGTACTTTTCCCAAAAAGTCCTGCATTACTTACTTCATCATCATTGAAATAAAGCCCGCTGATGATATAACCTGCGCCATCGAATGTTCCTTTGAACATTTGGGTTTCCGTTCCAATCGGTATCCATTCACTATAATTTTTCCCTTTGGTAACAATTTCGCCATTGCTATCAAACTCTAAAGTATTCACCACAATATTATTGGTCAATTTTGCATTGGCACTGTTGTTACCATCGTTTACATATTTGGCAAACCACAATAGTTCGTCGTAATTCGTAATTAGGTAAGGATTATCCTCTGTACCATATCCTGAAGGTTGATCTCCTTGTGCATAACATAAATTAGTTGCTATTGTTAAGCAACATAAAACGGATAATATCCGAAATAAAATTTTCTTTTCCATCGTTTAAAATTTATTTAAAACAACATTTTTAATAAATAAAAGGTAAATATTTACCCCTTAGCTCCAATTTTATTTTGAGACTGTCTTTTTTTTGATATAATTTGAATATAGATTTCTTTAGCAAATAATAATATATACGCAAAAATATTAATGTTATATGTTTTTACAAAATATTTATTTAAATCTTTAAGTATATTTAAGGTAATTTATTTATCATCTTGTAAGATTCTTTGTCAATTATTACCATGTATATTACAGATTATCAATGTTAATTTCGTTAATAAATCTCCATTTAAATTACATATTTTTACTTGTTTGTATAATAATTTGTTCCCATTTTTATGAATGTTTTGTTATATAGCTACACCTTAAATAATGTGTGTTATATTTAATTTTATTACTGTCCGAGATAAATTCCAAAAACTTAATACGAAGGCTCTACAAATATCCGTAGAGTCTTTTTTTTGAATATTTAACGGATTATGTAAATATAAAGTTTATTTTTATCTGCGGGTCGAAAAAATTGTTTTCTCGGACACTAATAGATTAAAACATAATTATAAATAAGATTACGAGATTTTAGGTAATAATGAGGTCGGAAAGGTTGTATTGTTGATATGCAATCTAACTCCACAACCAAGTTTTTCTAAAATCTCAATCTTATTCTAATTTTTTAAAATATTTTTTACCTCATTAGCAATAGATTCACTATCAAAGCCACACACTTTATATAAATCTTGAGGCGAACCATGTTCTATAAATCTATCAGGAATTCCTAAGCGTTTAATTTTTAAAGATAAATATTTTTCTGAAGCGTATTCTAAAATAGAAGAACCAAATCCACCAAGTAGCGAATTGTCTTCAACGGTAATAATTTTTTTGAATTTATAGAAAATATTGTCTAATAATTCGGTATCTAAAGGTTTTATAAATCTCATATCAAAGTGTGCAGGAAAAATGTTTTCTTTGGCTAAAATGTCTAAAGCAATTTTAACTTCGTGTCCAATAGTACCAATAGAAATAATTGCAACGTCTTCGCCATCTGCAAGTTTACGCCCTTTACCAATTTCAATTTCAGCAAAATCAACTTCCCAATTAGGATTATAACCATTACCACGAGGATATCTAATTGAAAAAGGCCCTTTATTAGGTAATTGAGCAGTATAAAGCAAATTACGCAAATCAATTTCATCGATAGGTGCAGAAATGGTTAAATTAGGAATATGTCGAAGGTATGATATGTCAAAAGCCCCTTGATGAGTTGCCCCATCAGCTCCAACAAGTCCTGCCCTATCAAGACATAAAATGACAGGGAGTTTTGGTAAACAAACGTCATGAATAATTTGATCGTAGGCACGTTGCATAAATGATGAATATATGTTGCAATATGGCACTAATCCCTGTGCAGCCATACCAGCCGAAAATGTAACAGCATGTTCTTCTGCAATTCCAACGTCAAAAACTCTATCAGGAAATTTTTCAGCCATTATGTTTAATGAGCATCCTGTTGGCATGGCAGGTGTAACACCAACTATTTTATTATTTTTTTCGGCTAAAGTAGTTATTGTTTTGCCAAAAACGTCTTGAAATTTTGGACCTAGAATTATATTGTTTGTTTGTTTTAATGTTTGTCCGGTTTTTATATTAAATGCGCAACTTGTTGCATGCCATTTGGTTTGATTTTCTTCTGCAAATTTATATCCTTTGCCTTTAACAGTAAGGATATGAAGTAATTTAGGACCTTTAATGTTTTTTAAGTCGTTTAATAATTGCGCCAAATGTACAACATCATGACCATCAACTGGGCCAAAATATCTAAGCCCTAATCCTTCAAATAGGTTGCTTCGTTTCATCATCACGTATTTGATGCCGTTTTCAACTTTACCAATAAATTGTCGAGCCGATGGTCCTAGTCTATTAAATTTACCAAGAATGTCCCAAACATCGTTTTTTACACGGTTATAAGTTTTTGAAGTTGTGATATCTAATAGATAATCGTTTAATGCCCCTTTGTTAGGGTCAATAGCCATGTGATTATCGTTTAATATCACAAGTAAGTTATTTTTTTGTATGCCAGCATTATTTAAAGCTTCAAAAGCCATACCTCCAGTCATAGCACCATCACCAATAACAGCTATTACATGCTGATCTTTACGATTAAGTTTTTGAGCTGCAACTGCTAATCCTAATGCAGAAGAAATAGAAGTGGACGCATGTCCAACAGTAAAAGCATCGTATTCGCTTTCGTCACGGTTAGGGAATGGACTCATACCATGAAAACTGCGTAATGTTGTAAAAATATTTTTTCGTCCAGTTAAAATTTTATGAGGATATGCTTGATGCCCAACGTCAAAAACAATTTGGTCGTATGGAGTATTATAAATATAATGAAGAGCCACAGTGAGTTCCACAACTCCTAAACCAGCAGCAAAATGACCTGGGTGTTGAGAAATAACATCAATGATATAGCGACGTAAATCATCACAAACAGCAGGTAATTTGTCTATTGATAATTTTTTTAAATCTGACGGATAATTAATATCGTCAAGAAAAGGGTATTTACTATTCATTTTGTTAAATCAACAATAACTTATATTAAGTATAAAAAGTGCGCAAATATAATATTTTTTTTGAAGTAAAAGTAATATACAAAAATAGGCTGTCAAAAAATGACAGCCTATTTTATATTTAGAAGATATTAAAATTATTCAGCTTCAACTTCTTCAATTTCTTCTTCAGCATCACCTTCTTCAGCTTCTTCTTGAGCAGCAGCTTCAGCTTCAGCTTGAGCTTGAGCAGCAGCTTCGATTTGAGCTTTGTAAGCGTCATAAATAGCTTGGAAATCTGCGCCACCTTTTTTAGATGTTTCTAAAGCAGTTGCAGCGTCAGCTTTTGCAGAAATACCTTCAAAAGAAGACATAAATAAATTTACGTATTCTTGTACTTTTGCTGCATTAGCATCTTGACTGTATTTATTAATTAAAAAGTTAGCACCTGTAAGAATTGCTACTGTTTCATCACCAGTTAATTGGTCTTTAACTGCAACTAATTCGTTTGTTAGTTGTTCAACTTGAGCTAAGTCATTAGCTTTGATAGCGTCCATTAAAGCTAAACCTTTTTTTGTGTTTTCTGATGCACAAGAAATTAACATTACCATAGCAACTAAAGCTACAGATAATAATGATACGATTTTTTTCATTTTGTTTAAATTTAAAAATTTTTATGATTTTATTTATTATTATATTATTTTTTTTCAGTTTCTACAACAGAATTATCAATTTCATTTTCTTGAACTGATTCTTGTTTTTGAATTAATTCTTTGTTTTCTGAATATAATTCTGTTAAATTCCAACCTTCTGCTTTTGCTTCGTCAATAGCATCTTTAGCATCTTTTTTTCCTGATAATAAATCGTATGTTGAAATATATAATTTATTATAGTCGATGCTTTTTTGATTGTTTTTACTATCTTGAAGATAATATTTTGATAATAAATCACAACTTTTAAGTATTGATGTTGTTTCTCTACTTGTTAAATCTTCTTTGATAGTTAATAATTCAGTAGTTAGTTTTTCAATTTGAGTGTAATCTTTTGAATTAATAGCGTCTAATAATTCATTGACTTTTTTTGTGTTTTCTGAAACGCAAGAAGTCAACATTATTATTGATATTAATATCGAGATAATTTTTCTCATTTGTTGTTTTTTTTGACGATGCAAATTTATTTAAATAAATATTATTTGTGTTAAAAATAATTAAAATTTTAGGTTAAAATGCTAAAAAAACAAAATAAAAATACTTAAGATTTATTTAACTTTAGAAATACAATATAGTTTAAGGACAAAAAAATAGGTTGCAGAAATTGGTTCCTGCAACCTATATATATAAGGTGTATTATCTACTAAAGATTAGCTAAAACTTTTTCAGCAACTAATTGAGGTAAGAAACCGAATTTTTCGTCAAGAACTTTAGCAGGTGCAGATTCACCAAAGTGAGTTAAACCAAATACATTCTTTTTGAAAGAAGGAATAATGGTAGCAAATACAGAAGGTAAACCAGCAGTTAAACCAAATACTTTTGCATTTGATGGAATAACAGATTCTACATATTTTTCACCTTGGTTTTCAAATAATCTTGGAGAAATAACAGAAACAACGCGAACGTTTTTGCCTGATTTTTCAGCAATAGTAGCGGCAGCACCTTGGAATGTAGCAACTTCAGAACCGTTAGCTACCAAAACAATATCAGGATTGCCTTCAGCGGTTTGAGATACAATGTATCCACCTTTATTGATTTGAGCAGCACGTTCTAATTGAGAAGCAGCTTTACCTTGAGGTAAACATTCAATATTTTGACGAGAAGCAATCATTACAGTAGGACAATCTTGGTTCTTAACAGCTAATTTGTAAGCTTCGATAGCTTCGTAACCATCAGCAGGACGAAGAACTAAAGTAGATTGTTTTCCTAAGTGATTGTCTACTTGTTCCATCAAACGAACTTGAGCTTCTTGTTCGATTGGTTGGTGAGTAGGTCCATCTTCGCCAACACGGAAAGAGTCGTGTGTATATAAGAAAATAGCAGGAGTACGCATTAAAGCTGCAACACGTAAAACAGGTTTTTCATAGTCAGAGAATACGAAGAAAGTTCCGCAAACTGTTTTAACGCCACCGTGAAGCATCATACCAACGCATAATGCTGCCATAGTTAATTCAGATACACCAGCTTGTAAGAATGAACCAGAAAAATCGCCTCTAACAAAAGCTTTTGTTTTCTTTAAGAATTCGTCTGTTTTATCAGAATTAGAAAGGTCTGCAGAAGCAACAACTAAGTTTTCAATTTTGCCATACAAAGCAGCAAGTGTTTTACCACAAGCACCACGAGTAGCGGTTGCTTTGTCGAAGTTAAGTTCTTCTAAGGTAGGCATTTCGAAATCGTTGTTCAAATATTGAGCATATTTCTTAGCTAATTCAGGATTTTCAGCAGCCCATTTAGCTTCTTCTTCTTTTTCTGCTTTAGCAGCTGCAGTTTTTTCAGCTAATTTTTGAGCATAATATTCTTTAACTTCAGGGAATATAGCAAAAGGTTCTTCTGGGTTACCGCCAAGGTGTTTAACAGTGTTTTCAAAACTTGCACCTGCTGCGCTAACTGGTTGTCCGTGAGTACAACATTTTCCTTCGTAAGATGCGTTTGCTGCGTCAACAATACCTTTACCCATTGTTGTTTTACCAATAATAAGTGTAGGGCATTCTGTTTCAGCATTTGCAGTTCTAAGAGCTTGTCTTATAGCTTCAGCATCATTACCATTGATTTGAATAACTTTCCAACCCCAAGATTTATATTTATGAACAGTGTCTTCGTCGGTTACTTCGTTACATTTTGTTGATAATTGAATATCATTAGAGTCGTAGAACATAATTAAGTTCTTAAGACCTAATACACCAGCTATACGACCAGCGCCTTGTGAAATTTCTTCTTGAATACCACCGTCTGAAATGTAAACATAAGTTTTATGATTTACTCTTTTACCAAAACGAGCTGCCAAAAATTCTTGAGCAATAGCAGCACCAATACCAAGAGCGTGACCAACGCCAAGAGGTCCAGATGTATTTTCAATTCCACGATTGATATCTCTTTCTGGGTGACCTGGTGTTACACTTCCCCATTGACGGAAATTTTTAATATCTTCTAAAGAAAATTTATTAATCAATGTCAAAATTGAATAAAGCATAGGAGACATGTGACCAGGATCAAGGAAAAATCTGTCTCTGTTGTCCCAACTAGGATCGGTAGGGTCAAATTTTAAAAATTCTGAATAAAGAATGTGTACAAAATCTGCTCCACCCATAGCACCACCTGGGTGACCTGATTTTGCTTTTTCTACCATTGCTGCTGCAAGCATTCTTACATTGTCTGCTGCTTTTGCATCAATAATTTTTTGTTCCATCTGTTTATTTTTTATAATATTAATAATAAAAATCTAATTATGTAAAAAATGTTTTTTTAATACTTCTATAATTTGTTTGTCTTTAGCTGGTTTATCAATATAATCAACACATCCCGACTCGGCATATTCGCGTTTGTCACATGCTGAAAAATATGGCAATTGTGCTATGATTATAGTTTTTGGATTCATCTTTTTTATCAACTTTAAGGCTTCTGTTCCACTTATTACAGGTAGTTTTAAATTAGTTATAACCATATCTGTATTTGGATTTTGCCTAAATAATTCAAATAATTCTTTTCCAGTTTTGGCTCTAGATATTTTTATCCCTGTGTTATTTAATACTTCAGATAATAGTATAAACGAAACATCTTCGTCTTCGCCAACAATTACAGATTTATTTGAAAATAAATTTGTTGTATCTTCAACTTTATTGTTTAAGGCATCAAACGGCAATGATAAATAAAAAATAGAACCTTTTTGAGGAGAAGAGTCAAACCATATTTCTCCTCCTAACATATCTACATAGTTTTTTACTAATGCTAAACCTATTCCTGTGCCAGCATAAGATTTTGTATATACTTTTTCGCCTTGTGTAAATGGTTGAAATATTATATCAAATTTTTCTGGTTTTATACCAATTCCTGTATCTTTAACATAAAATACGCAATTATTATTTGCGATAGAGGCATTTATTTCAACATTACCTTCTTCTGTATATTTAATTGCATTATTTACTAAATTATCAACAACTTGATATAACATAGATTTATCAGTAAATAAAGTATAATCTTCAGGTAACTCGTTTTTTAAATTTAGTTCTATATGTTTAAAAAAAGCAGAATTTTCGTGTTTAACATATATCGAATTTAATAATTCAGAAATGTTTACAAAAGAAGGGTTTACTTTTGTAGCGCCAGATTCTGTTAAAGAATAGTCAATTATATTATTTATTATTGATAATAAACTTAAAGCATTATTTTTAATGTATGATATAAACTCGTTTCTCTGTTCTTGATTATTGTTATCTTTTAGCAAATCAGCAAAACCAATAATGGCATTCATTGGAGTTCTAATTTCGTGACTGATATTTGCTAAAAATTCACTCTTAAGTTTTTCAGCTTGTTCTGCTTTTTCTTTAGCCTCTTTATATCTGATAAGAGTTTGTTCCATTGTAGAATTTAAATTTCGCAAATTCTCATTAACATTCTCTAAATTTTGAGTTCGTTGTTTAATTTTTTCTTCTAAATCTTTATTGCTATTTAATAAATCTTTATGTAATCTACTGATAGTTAAATGAGTTTTTACACGAGCTATTAGTTCTTCGCTTTGAACAGGTTTTGTAATATAATCAACAGCTCCACACTTAAAAGCTTTGATTTTGTCAAACGAACTATTAAGAGCAGATAAAAATATTATAGGAATATCTTTGGTTTTAGAATCGGCTTTTAATTGTCCACAAATAACATAACCATCAATTTCAGGCATCATGATGTCTAATAAAATTAAATCAGGACGATTTTCATTAGCTAAAATTAACCCTTGTTGCCCACTTTCAGCAACAATTGCTTTAAAACCTCGATCTTCGAGCAATGCTTTTATAAATTGAGTTATTGATGGAGTGTCATCAATAATCAAAATTGTATTTGTGGTATTAATATCTGTCATATTGAGCGTTATATCAACATACCTATTAGTTTATACTTACTCTTTGGTGCATAAAATTTAGATTACAAATTTTATTTTTTTTACTAAAAAAAACAACTTTTTTTTCAAAAATCGATTAAAAAATATTTTTTCTTGTTTTTTGCTTATTACAATTAATAATTTATGATTGTTGGCAATATATATTTTTAATTTTTGATTTTCTTATTTATTTTTGCACATTGAAAATAGGTTAATTATTCAACTAATTTTTAAAATAAAATTAAGATGAACGAAACAACAGAATTATCAGAACAAAAGTCTTCATCAAATCAGGAACCAAACCAATGGCCTATATTTGTAAAAAAACTTGTAATTTATATTGCAACTATTTTACTATTTTTCTTAATTATTTTCATAATATTAAGAATGTATACTCGACATGGTGAAAATATTAACGTTCCTGAATTACGAAAACTTACTATTGAAGAAGTTAAAAAGGAGTGTGATGCTCGTGGATTAAGATATTATATCAACGATTCTGTTTATGGAACTAATCAAAAACCAGGATCTGTTGTTGATCAAACCCCGCCTGCTAATTTCAAGGTTAAAAAAGATAGAACTATTTTTTTAACAATTAAAGCTTATGCAGCTGAACAAGTTTCAATGCCTCAACTTGTAGGTGTTTCTATGGTTCAAGCTCAAGCTGATTTGGGAACTATTGGTCTAAGCGTTGGCAAAATCACTAAAAAAATTCAACAAGGTTATAATAAAGGTGGATTTATTTTAGAGCAATTGTTCGATGGAAAAAATATTCCTGCAGGAACAAAAATACCTAAGGGGTCTAAGATTGATATAGTTATTGCAGAAAGTGAAGAAGGTGCTACTAAAACTTCAGTTCCTTCTTTAAAAAGCTATTCTTTATACACTGCAAATTTAGTTGCAGCCCAAAATTCTCTTAATATTGGGTTAATTATTGGTGATAATACAATTCATTCACAAGAAGATTCTTTATCTGCCGTTATTTATAAACAATCACCTGCTCCAGATCGTGTGGTAACAACAGGTTCTGACATCGATGTTTGGATTACAACAGACAAAAACAAAGCTGATGATGATATTATTGAATCACAAGACAATAATCTAAATATTGATGATATTAATGTCGATGAATTTTAATTTTTAAAATTTAATAATTTTGAATAATTATTTAAAATATTTCATGTTTTTTTTCTTGTGCATTATATTTCAAACTATAAATGCACAAGAAAAAGATACTATTTCACTACCTTTTTTTGATGATTTTTCGTATGGAGAAGGTAAAGTGAATAGTTTATTATGGGAAAAATCAGGTGTAAATATTTCTAATTCTTTGCCAATAAATCCTCCGAGTATTGGTGCAGCTACTTTTGATGCATTGGATGCTGATGGAAATTTTTATCCTTCTAATTATGGAATAAAATATTGTAATGGTGATACTCTAACATCTAAACCAATAGATTTATATTATCCAGGAGATAATACTGTTTTTTTAAGTTTCTTTTATCAAGCAGGAGGATTGGGCGATGCTCCTGAAAATACAGATTCTTTATTACTTGATTTTTATGATCCTATTGATAAAGAATGGATTACTATAAAGTCTTTTGCTGGATCAAATAACAAACAATTTAACCAAGAAATAATTAGCATTTCTCAAAAATGTTATCTTCAAAAAGGATTTAAATTTAGATTTAGAAATCTTTTTAGTTTAGGTTCTTCTTTACAACCTGATTTGGTTAGCAATTGTGATTATTGGCTAGTAGATTATGTAAAATTAGATTGTTTACGTTCAATAGCAGATACTGTTTATCAAGATGTTGCTTTAACAAATTGCCCATCAATTAATTTTAATAATTATTCTTCTATACCTTATAAACATTATCTACAGAAAAAAAACGAAATTAATATTTCTTATAATATTTTTTACAAAAATAATGATGTTAATAAAAGATTGTTAGATTCTATTAATTTATATTTTGAAGGAGAGGGTGATAATAATAAATTATTGTTAGGTTCTTATAATTTACCATCATTATGGGATTTTTCAGAATCTAAAGATTTCAAATATACATTTAATTCAATTAACGGAAACACCGCAAATTATAAAATTGGAGTAAAATTGGTAAGTGATGTTTCAGAACAAGATTATTATCCAAACAACACTTATTATTCAGAAAAAATATTATCAGATTATTATGCTTATGATGATGGAACAGCAGAAGCTGGCTATGGAATTCATGGAGAAGGTACAAAAGGAGGCTATGTTGCCGTAAAATATATTTCTTTAATAAACGATAATTTAAATGGAGTTTACTTATATTTTAATCAAACTTATAAAAATAAACAAGCAGATTATTTTACATTAAAAGTTTGGGATTGTTTAAATGGAATTCCTAATAATGAACTTTATTCACAAGAAAATTTATTGATTCCAAAAGATAAATATGGACAATTTGTTTACTTTAAATTTAATAATTCAGTTGCTGTAACCGACACATTTTTTATAGGTTGGCAAAAAGTTGAAACAGAAATACTAAATATAGGATTTGACAAAAGTGTATCTTCTGCAGCAAACAATAATTATTATAATATTAATGGACAATGGAAAAAATCAACAGAAAAAGGAAATATAATGATTCGCCCATCAATTGGTCATATTTCAACTCCTATTGCATTTGAATTAAAAACAAAACACGATCTAAGTGTTTTTCCTAATCCAACAACACAATATATAAAGATATTTTGCGAAGAAATTAGTTATCCAACAAAAATATTAATATATAATACCATTGGAAAACAAATAAAATCTGAATATATTTATGATTCTGAAGAAGAAATAGATGTTTCTGATTTACCCAATGGATTCTATTTATTACAAATTCCAGAATATGGCATTTCTAATAAATTTATAAAAAAATAGTATAATTTTAAAAAAAAATGATCGACGATAATAGCTCAGAAATATTAGATTTAGATGATGAATGTTTTGAACAAGAATCTAACGAACAAACAGTTACCGAACATTTTAGATTTGAAGCTGATTTGGGACAAGAACTTGTTAGAATAGATAAATTTTTAGACAATAGAATATCAGGAGTTTCTAGAAACAAAATTCAAGAAGCAGCAAAAGCAGGATATATTTTTGCAAACGGGAAAGTTGTAAAACAAAATTATCGTGTTCATCCTAAAGATATTATTACAGTAAATATGCCTGGTCAAGTTTCTGATTTTAAAATAGAACCAGAAAATATACCTCTTGATATAGTTTATGAAGACGATGCATTAATTGTTGTTAATAAACCAGCAGGAATGGTTGTTCACCCTGCACATGGAAATTATACAGGAACATTGGTAAATGCACTTGCTTGGCATTTAGGAGAAAATAACAATTTTGGGAAAGATGATATCCGACCAGGACTTGTTCATCGTATCGACAAAAACACTTCTGGACTTTTAGTTATAGCAAAAACTGAAGCAGCAAAGGTTAATCTTGCAAAACAATTTTTTTATCACACCGTTAATCGTAAATATCAAGCATTAGTTTGGGGAGATTTTACTAATGACTACGGAACATTTGAAGGAAACATTGGTAGAAATCCTCGTGATAGAAAAAGTATGTGCGTGTTTCCTCCTGATAGTAATATTGGGAAACCTGCAATTACTCATTATAAAGTTCTTGAACGTTTTGGTTATGTAACTCTTGTAGAATGTAAATTAGAAACAGGACGAACACATCAAATTCGTGTTCATTTCAAAAGCAATAATCATCCTCTATTTAATGATGATGTTTATGGAGGAGATCGTTTGTTAAGAGGAACTACATTTACCAAATATCGTAGATTTGTAGACAATTGTTTTGAAATGCTTCCTCGTCAAGCATTACATGCAAAAACTTTAGAATTTATTCATCCAACAACAGGAAAAACAATGAGTTTTGATTCTGAATTACCTTCAGACATGGTTAATGTTATAGAAAAATGGAGAATATATTCTACTGCAGGACGAACATGGCAAGAAAACGATTCAAATTTATAAAAAAAATAAAATAGTAAATCAACAAAAAACAAGGCATTTTTTTTGTTGAAAATTTTTATTAAGTTAGCAAATAATTTTAACTCAAAATACTCGTTAATAAAATAGGTTAAAATTTACGAAAATTAGCCATATTAACGAAATTAAGCGAATAGTTATGCGAAACAAAACATTATTAATAATACTTTTGGCTTTTTTAGCCGTTAATAGTTATGCACAAAAACCTATTTATGGAATAAGTATGGGTGCAAATTTTTCTAACCTTATTGGTAGAGATAAAATAGAAGATAGTAAACCTCGTATAGGAATTTGTCCTGGCATTAACATTGACATTCCATTAGTTTATGAAACATTCCTTGAAATAGGAGCATATTATTCGCAACAAGGAGTAAAAGTGGAAACAGATGAATTTGTTAAATCAGTTCGTCAAAAATTGAAAGTTACAAAATATGTTGATTATCTTCAAATTCCTATTTATTGGAAACAAACATATGGTGATATTTATACGAAAATAGGACCATTTGCATCTATGGCAATTCAAGCAAGTTCTGATTGGAAAAAAGATTCAATTGCCCGCGAAGAAATGTCTGTTTCTGAAGGTTCTTATGCAAGTTTTATCAACAAACTTAGGAAATATGATGTAGGTGCAGCTTTTGCTGTTGGTTTACAAACTTCTATTGCTAGTAATTTAGATTTATTTTTTGATGCTAGTTACAAAATCGGTTTTTTCTCTGTTGAAGAAAAAACTGATACACAAAAGAAAGTACTAAGGAATCAACTTTTTAGCGTTTCTGTTGGTGTTTATTTTGTTCAACAGCGACATTCAAAAATTTATCGTAGACATTAATAGTTAAATATATGAAACTTTCATATTCAATATTATTATTGGTAGCAATAATAATATTTTGTTTTACCAATAAATCATACTCTCAAGTTTTTGGTATGAAAGGTGGTGTTGCACCAGGAACAGTTTCAACAAAAGAAGTTTTTGAAGTTTCGCCAATGCTAAATTATTATTACGAAGCTTATTATGCTTATCGCTTTGGTAGATATAAATATTGGACTATTGGTTTTGGTTATTTAGGTACTGGAGCTACTTTTAGTGATGTTGATGTTGCTAATGATGTTCCATATAAGGCTGAAATTAAATTCAATAACTTTACATTACCTATTAAATTAAAAGTTTCTGGAGAAGGTAAAAATAAACCTCGTCCTTACTTTTTTGTAGGAGCTATTCCTGTTTGTATGTTTAACGAAGATAGAATGCTTGAATTTGAACATGACAAAACTAAACATGATCATATTTTTCAATGGACTCCAAATCGTTTAAACCTATATGCTCTTTGTGGAGGTGGCGTATATTTTCGACATGTTACTTTAGATATTGGATTTACAATTAACACTCTTCGTGATTATAAAGAAATTGAAGCTCCTATTTCATATAACAAAAATGTAATTTTAACAATTGGGTATCAAGTTTCGCGTGATACTAAAAAAATGTGGTAATCCTTTTTATTATGATTGTTTTTCCTAACGCAAAAATCAATATTGGTCTTAATATTATAGAAAAACGTCCTGATGGTTTTCATAATATAGAATCTATTTTTTATCCTATAGAATTAGCAGATTGTCTTGAAATTTTAGAATCTAATGATAATCAAGATAATTTTGAAACTTTGGGTATTGACATTCCAAACGACGGAAAGCCTAATCTTGTAATGAGAGCTTTAAATCTTTTAAGGCAATATTATACAATTCCTTATTTAAATATCAAATTAATAAAAAAAATACCAACTGGAGCTGGACTTGGTGGGGGGTCTTCTGACGCTGCTTTTTTTATTAATGCAGTTAACGATTTATGTAATTTGAATATCTCTAATCAACAAAAAATTGAAATTGCTTCTAAATTAGGTAGTGATTGTGCTTTTTTTATTAATAATAAACCTGTTTTTGCTTCTGGTACAGGAAATATTTTTAGAGAAGTAGATTTCTTAGATAGCAAATATAAGATTGAAATTATCAAACCTGATTTTTCTATATCAACTCCTTTTGCTTATTCAAAAGTTAAGCCTCAAAAACCTTTAACTAATTTATTAGACGATTATAAACAAAGTCCAATTAATTGGAAAAATGTTATAAAAAACGATTTTGAGAAATTTTTATTTCCTGAATTTCCAATTTTAAATGAATATAAACAAAAACTATATAATCAAGGAGCTATTTATGCATCTATGACAGGAAGTGGGTCTGCATTTTTTGGAATTTTTGAAAAATAATATATTTGTTACCACTCTTCAATTTTGCAAGTGTGTTTTTTTGTTTCTTTGTTGTACGAAATT
>JAKSUC010000074.1 GCA_024413595.1 Bacteroidales bacterium | reverse complement strand
TTAAGGTATGACATAGCATAGATTTTCCAAATCTTCGTGGTCGACTTAGAAAGGCTATTTTGCTTTCGTGGGTTAATTTGTAGACAAGTTCTGTTTTATCTACATACATATACCCTTCTTCCATCATACTTTTAAATGTATATGTGTCTATAGGTAACTTCTTAAGCATGGCGTATAAATTTATAATAAATGCAAATATATTATTTTTAATTAACTATTGTCCATCTATCAATTGTGCGTAATTCAGAATTGATATTTACTCCACATTTTACAACTTTACGACCTTTTATTTTGTCTTGATATGCTATTGCATATCCTTTGTCGTCAATTTGTTTAAGTGCGTCTTCTGGTGTTGAGTTGACTTTTATTTCAAGTACATAAACTGTGGTTTCTGCAAATATAACAATGTCGGCACGTCCTCGAATGGATTTTACTTCTATAAATGTATATCTATTAAACATACCAAACATTACAAATATCAATATTTGATAAAAACGTTCATATTTTGCAACGTCTGCCCAATCTTCTTTGGTCATTACATCGTAAGGTATTGAGGCGATGTATGATTTTATTATGTTTAATGCTAAATCTAAATCTTCGGCATCTATGGCTTTTACAAAGTTTAGAGCTACACTGGCATTTTTACTGATTGTTAAATTTGTAATTGTTGGCATCAACGCATCTGATAATCCAACTCTTACTTCTTTGTTTGGTATTCCTAATATATAGGATTCGTATTTTTTATTATAATCTTTTATGGTTAAATATCCACTTTGATAAAGTAATGGTGTTGCTTCTGATAATGAGGTTGCTGGTATGTCAAAAGCTGAAACACTAACTTCCATTTTGTCTATTTCTGCATAATTTGTATCAAATTTCTTTAGTTGATTTATTAAGAATGTTGGTGTTCCACTATCAAACCAATAATAATTTAGTTTTTTGTCATAAAGTGCATTTATTAAACTAAATGGATTAAATATGCTTGCTTTGTTTTCTGAAAAATGATAGCCGTCATAATATTCTATCAGTTTATCAAATGCTTGTTCTATTGTTATTTCGTTTTTTTCTGCAAATACTTCTAAGTATGGGAGTAATTGTGTTTTTAACTCTTCTTCTGTTATTCCACAAATTGCTTCATAGTCGGGCAATAATGATATTTTCTTTAGATTGTTAAGTGTAGAAAATATTGATAATTGCGAAAATTTGGTTATTCCTGTTATAAATGCAAATCTTATATCTCCTTCATAATCTTTTATTACTTGATAAAATTCTTGAAGAAATTGTCGTGTGGATTCTAACAACTCTGGACTATCAAGTTTGTTTAATAAAGGTGCATCGTATTCGTCGATGATGATTACTGGTTTAGGTCCTTTTTTTTCAATAGCTTGTTTAATAATATATGTTAATCTTCCGCCACAAGAACTTACTTCAGGATCACGCCCATATATTTTTTCATAATCTCTTAATTGTGCTCCAAGTTTTTCTTTCATTTCAGAAAGCGAACAATCTTTTATTGATGACATTGAAAAGAAAAATACTGGATGTTTTGTCCATTCTTTTTCAAGGTCATAAATCTTTAGTCCTTCAAACAAATGCTTGTTACCACTAAAATATTCTTTTAAGGTATGACATAGCATTGATTTTCCAAATCTTCGTGGTCGACTTAGAAAGGCTATCGACATACTATGTGTCATATTGTAGATTATTTCTGTTTTGTCTACATATTCATAACCTTCTTCCCTAATTTTTTGAAATGTATAAGTATCTATTGGTAACTTCTTGAGCATTTTTGTTTAATTTAGAATTAAAAGCTGAATAATTTACGAATAACAAGCGCGTTTATTGCGTTTTGCAAATATAGCATATATAAATTAATAATTAAAAATTAATAATTAGAAATGCGATATAATTATGATATATTAAATAAATAGGCTATTATTGATAACAATAATAGCCTAAAATAACAATCCATAATATTAAATATTATCTTCCAATTGGTTTAATAACAACGGAAAATGAAATTTCGTTAGGTTCTATTATATATTTAGGTAATGGCCATGCCCCCCATGAGTCATTGCCAGCAAGACCTTGTTGTCTATAATCAAGACATACCGAATAAAAATTGTTGGTTGGTAATGTGTTGGTATGTTGTGTTCCACGCTGTTGTTGACTTAAATCTTCTATTGTGTATGGCAAAACACTAAATTCAAATAATTGATGAGTGTCTGTACTTTGCATAATTTCTAAGCCTTCACCTTTCCCGTTAGATAATCTTAATAAACGATTGTCACAATGGTTACCGTTTTCTTGTGGACTAGGATATGCGAAATACATTTTTTCAGGTGTAGAAGTATATCTTCCCACAAAAGCGGCAGATTTTCTATCAGAATAGTTTTCAAAAGGACCTCTACCATACCAATCTATGATGTTTAATTTTTTTGCAATATTAAATCTAATGCCAAAGCGAGGTAATACTGGAAGTTTTTCTTGTTCTTTTGTATTTAAAGATTCAGTTAATATAATCCAACCATTTCCAAAAATATAATATTCCATAACAAGTTCTGTTTTTGTATTTGGAAGAATGTATATTGCTTTAACATTGCAACCAAAACCGTCAGTGTTTGTTTCAAAAGTAGTTAATTTATATTGTTTTGAGTCGTCTTTCCAAGGTTTGCAACGTTCTGTCATTTTGTTACCAAAGTCGTTGTCGGTAGGAGCTCTCCAAAAGTTTGGCTGAATTGCACTTTTCAACATGTTTTCAGGATTGTTGGTTGTAAAAATTTGTTCTATTAATCCTGTATTTTTATTGAAAACAATTTGTGCAGTTCTAGTTTTTATAGTAGTGTTATCTTTGTTTTTTTGGAGTTCAACTTTTAAGTTACGATCAATTTTTATGAAATCTTCGTCTGAAATTACGTTAGCAGAAGGTAAACGTAGTTGTTCAGAAGCGAGTTCAGTTCCAGCAGGAACTCCTGCGAAATCTTGTTTTAAGATAAAGTATATGTTTAAATAGTATTCTTTGCCTGGTTGTCGTTGAATTTTTTTGAGTTCGTCAGGACATATATTTAGAGATTTACCAGGTTTAATTGCAGGGAAATCGTCAATTGTAAATTTAGACATAACAAGTCCATTTTCAATAATAACACATTCTGCTTTGAAAATATTTAAATCGGTAAAATTATAATTGTTAGTTATTCTAATGCTGTCGTTAAGTGGTTGACGTTGAATGTCGATGTTTTGATAAACATGTTTAACTTCGTATAAAGCAGGGTGAGGCGAACGGTCAGGGTTTACAATACCATTCATACAAAAATTGACATCGCTAGGCACGTCTTTTGGACCAAAGTCGCCCCCCCACGCCCAATATTTGTTTCCTTTTTCGTCGGTTTTTACAAATCCTTGATCAACCCAATCCCATATAAAACCACCTTGAATTTGATAGCTTTTTTTGAATAAATCCCAATATTCTTTGATGTTGCCCGTGCTATTACCCATACTGTGTTCATATTCACACAAAATCATAGGACGAGAATGTACACTTTTATTATAGTCGAAACAATATTGATAAGCATACATTGGGCAAACAATGTCGGTGTTACGAGCTTCACCTGCTTGTTCGTATTGAACAGGTCGTGTATTGTCGTATGCTTTTAGACTATCGTATGCAACTTCAAAGTTAGAACCGTTACCAGATTCGTTTCCTAATGACCAAATAATAATGCTAGGGTGATTTTTGTCACGATATGCCATACGCATAACACGTTCTACATGTGCATGTTGCCATATTTTAACACCTGCAATGTTTTTTGGACCGTATATTAATCCATGAGATTCAAGATTGGCTTCGTCAACAACATATAATCCTAGGCTATCGCATAGTTTATACCAATATGGATCGTTAGGATAATGACTTGTACGAACTGCATTAATGTTGTTAGCTTTCATCAATTTGATATCTTGTATCATTGACTCACGAGTTATAACGTGTCCAGTGTATTGATCGTGTTCGTGACGATCTACACCTTTTATATATATCTTTTTGTTGTTGACTAATAAAACGCCATCACGAATTTCTACACGACGAAATCCTGCGTCAAAACCAAAATATTGAGTTTCGTTACCAGGAGTTCGAAATTGAACTACTACTCTATATAAATTAGGCGTTTCAGCGCTCCATAATTCTATGTCTTTTATGTCAAGAGATAAAGTTTTTGTTAAAGTTCCATCTTTAACAACATTTACATTTGCCATTTGTTGATTTAGAATTTTACCATTTTTATAAACTTTGGCAATAATATATGATGAAATAGTATTGTTAGAATTGTTTTTAATATCAAATTGACATTTAACCACCCCATTTTTGAAATTATTGTCAGGTTCAGCGTCAATTCTAACGTCTTGAAGAAATGCTTTTGGTCGAGCAAATATAGCAACGTTACGTTCAATACCATTTAGTCTAAAAAAATCTTGGTCTTCAAGATATGAAGCGTCACTCCATCTTAAAATTTTAAAAGCAATTGTATTTTCTCCTTCTTGTAAAAAAGGTGTAATGTTAAATTCAGCAGCTAATTTAGAGTCTTCAGAATATCCAGCACGTTTGCCGTTTACCCAAACAAAAATAGCACTTCTTGCACCGTCAACTTGAAGAATAACATCTTGTCCATCCCATTCTTTTGGAATAGTAACTTTTTTTCGATACAATCCCGTCCAATTGTGTTCAAAAGGCACTTCTGGCGGTTTAGGATCCCAACTGAAATCGTATGAAACGTTTGTATAAACAGGATAACCGTATCCATTCATTTGCCAATTTGCAGGAACTGCTATATATTTCCATTGAGAGTCATCAAAATTAGATTGTTCAAAATCTTGTGGACATAAACCAGGATTTTCTGCAAAATAAAATTTCCAATCACCATTTAAACTTTTATAATATTTTGATTGCTCGGTTTCTGATATTGAAGAGTTTTCGTTATCGTAAGGAAACCAAGAGGCGTGCATTATTTCTCGATTTTCACTTACAAAATTTGTTTCTGTAACTTCTCGTGGGAGTTGTTGTGCATTTGAAATTAATGCTAAACCAAGTAAAAATGTTGTTAATATTTTACGTTTCATAGTATTGTTTTTGACTAAAGTATTTTTTTTTCAAAAGTAAAAAATAAATAGTAAACCCAAAAAAAATGAAGTTGTAAAAATCAGTATTTTTTGTATTTAGATAAAAAAAAACGAGTGGCACTAAAAAAAACTTGTGTCCACCCGTTCTAAATATTTGACGTTGCCTCTATCAGGTGTGAGGACGGCAAATATTCTTATTCTCCCTTATATACCTATAACGTTACAAACGTAAAAAAACCTTGATAAAATATTCTAGAAACAAATATTATTCTTAAATTTTAAGTTAGTGACATTCATTTATACGATTATATTTTATTTTTGATACCAAAAACACAATATAAAATATTAAAATAATTAAATTTATTAATTAAATCTAAATTTTGACACCTAAAATAATTTGATCGTCAATTTGTTTAATAATTCTAGTAGGCGATTTTCTCCAATTGTCTATAGCGTTTTCAATAATTAATGCTTGTTCGTCAAAAGGTTTTGTGTTAATGTCAACTAATAAATCGATTAATCTTTTAGAAGAAAATTTTGCATTTTCGCGGTCACCATTCCAACCGAATTGATCTTGAATGCCGTCAGAATAAAGATATATCATATCACCTTTAGCAATATCAATAGTATGATTAGAGAAAGGAAACATTTTGTGAAAAATACCTACAGGCATTTTATCACCTTCATAAATAATAGGTTTATTGTTTCTAATAATTACTAAAGGACGATGTGCACCAGCATATTCAAGTTTATTGTTATTAGTATCAAAGATACATAAAGCCATATCCATACCATCGCGCGTTTCATTTTTTTCGTTGTTTTGGTTAAGAACTTCAATAACAATTTTTCTTGCAGTATCTAACATTTGAGCTGCGTTAAGTTTGTTTTGTTTAAAAAAGTGAACAATTTCGTTTAATACTCCAATACCTAACATACTAGTAAAAGCCCCAGGAACGCCATGTCCAGTGCAATCAGCCACCACTAAAAGTTTATATTGTTCCACTTGTTTTGCCCAATAAAAATCACCCGAAACAATGTTTAAAGGTCTCCACATTAATAAAAAATCACCAAAAATAGATTTTAAAACTTGTTGAGAAGGGACTGTAGCATTTTGTAATCTTTTTGCATATGCAATGCTGGATGTCATCATTCTATTAGCTAATTCTAATTCGTTTCGTTGTGATAAAATTTCTTCGTTTTGAACAGAAATTTCTTCGTTTCTTGAAATAATTTCGGCATTTTGTTGTTTTATTTCAGCGGTTTGACGATCAATTTCACTTTGAAGCCAAATTTGTTGTTTTTTTAGACGTTTTTTATCTTCAATAATTCTGAAAACAATAAATCCAATTATTAATAAAACAATACAAGAAATAGTAGCAATCATAATTTGTCGATTGCGATTTCTCATTTTGTCAGCTTGCATTTTTAGTTCAATGTTATTAAATTCAGCTTCGAAAGATGCTAAATCAGCAGTTTGAATTACAGCTTGTAAAGAGTCGTTTTTTTCGTCTAAAATCATTCTACAATTGTGGGCTTCTTGCCAAAGTTCGTTGTTAACATAAACTTCTTCTTTTGCTAAATAAGTTTCAAAACCGAATTGAATTTTGTCACAAATTTCTAAAGCTTTTTCATATTCACCTTTATTATCATAATATGCTTTTTGAATCCATAATAAATCATTTTCTTTAATATAATCTTCAAAATTGTATAGATTAGCTAAAGAATCATAATCTTTAACATATTCGTCATCTTGACGTTTATCACCATAAGTAAGTGATAAAATTTTCATTTTAATAATTTGTACAGGATCTTTAATTTGGTTTTCGGCATATTCAATAGCTTTGTTCATATAAAAATTAGAAGAATCCTTTTGAGAAATAACATCGTAGGTATTAACCACTTGAAGATAAATATCTAAAATATCTTTATATTTAATTTCTTTTGCAATATCTAAGGCATTATTATAAGACTCATTAGCATTTTTTGCATTATTTCTAAATATGAATAGTTCACCCATATAATAATACGATAGCAACATACCTAATTTAGATTGATAAGAAGATGCAAGATTAGATATTTTTTTTATTTGTAAATAGCATGAAGGAATATCATAGTTATTAATGTAATATTCACATTTTAAACATAAAGCAGAAAAATATAAATCTTGATAATTGTATTTTAAACATAAATCACTTAAATTATCAACGACACTAAAAATTAGGCTATCTGTATTTTCAGAATAAATAACACCTTTAATAAATAAGCCAACAATTTCTTGATCAATATTATTATTAATTTTTGATAATTTGATAATAGAATCACCTTTATAAATATAGTCAGCTAAAGGGTCGTTTTGAATTTTATAAAATAATTCTGAAATATTGTTATCAACATTTAAACAATCGATATATATATTTTGAGCCAATAGCTTTGTTGATAACAATAATAATAAAATAATTATATAATATTTCTTCATTTATAATGATATTTTTTGCTTTTAAATTTACGAAAAACTTTTAAATATAAATCTAAAAATCGAATTATTTTGATTTTTTTTTAAAGAATAATTTTTTTATAAAAAAAAATATATTTTTTCATTATTAGGTATTGATTTCAACAAAAAAAAGACATATATTTGTTAAGATTGAATTTTTAACGTTAACGTAAATATATTATACAAAAAAATAATGGATTCATTAAAATGGGAACAAAATTCCGTAGGACTTCATGTTTATATACCAAGTTCAGATGGAACAGTAGCCAAATTTACAATAGATAAATCGCAAATAAACCAATTGCATGCAGGCACGCCACGCATCTACAATGTTTTTGCAAGGTTTAATAATCAAAATGAAGATGTTGTATTTATTCTAGATTTAGAAGATTTACGACCTGTAATTCAAAAGAGTTCAGGATTAACAATCACGCTAAATAAATCGAAGCATTCATCTGTTTCTTATTTAGGACAGGCTGTAGGACGATATTGTTTAGCACGAGGCGAAAGTTACCAAGATAGATTTTTAACAACATCAGGTTGGAAATCACAACGTACATATTATGATATGTTTGATGCAGATTCACAAATACAAGAAAAAAACGAACCTTCAAAAATCATAAATACAAAAGTAGAAGAGCAAGCTAAAGAAGAGACACCTCAAACTCCACCAACACCACCTCAAACAAAAGGTAAATTAACAATATGCCCTTATTGTGGTGAAGTTTATCCATCATCAATGCCAGTATGTATATATTGCAACAATCAAGGGAAAACGCAAAAAGATAATGATGTAGATTTAGCACTTTAAAAAAATATTTAGTAAAACCTAAAAAAAATATATATATGACAGACTTCAGCTTAATAGCCAATTCCGGCATACAATTTCATTCCGTGAAAATCAATCTCGGACAGAAATCTGCCGCAATGAAAGTGAATGCTGACTTTTTCGAAAAACTAGAAGAAGATATTGAAGGTAATAAAGAAATCACTTTTGTATTTCCTTATTATCATGAAAAACTTCAAAAGTATATCGAATTAACAGACGAAATCAGAAAAGTAGCAACAGATTCTGAAACAGGTCAAATAGAAGAATCACGCATTCCACAAAACTTAATAAAAACTATACCAGAACACAAAATTATAACAGTAAGAGCAAGAGAAGCCATCGAAAATTTTGAAGGAATGTGGATTCCAATTCCATATTTAAGAAAGAGTTATGATGGAAAAAAATTTCAACAAGGACCAGAAACTTGGGCAATGATGTGGTTTAGCCGAATTTCTGGAACCGATGATGAAAGTGAATTTACACATAATGTAGTTCTTGCTTTTGATACAAGATGTGAAGATAACGCAGATGCTTATTTAACTCCAACTGTTAGAGATGCACAAAATTCAGTTTTTGAATGTGCAGTAAATTCTAATGATAATTTCTTTTTCTGCGCAAGACCTTGGGTTCAAGAATGGCTTAAAGGAGATTTTGACAAAAAAAGAAAAGAAATGGGAAAATCAGATGAAGGTTACAACTTTTTGCATACATCTTATTATTTAACTTTATTAAAAGTATTAGGAAAAGCAGAAACATTTCCAAAACTTACACTTCATACACATAATCAATGTATAGATGTTGACTTAATACTTGATGTTGGAAATTCAAGAACAACAGGAATTTTAGTTGAGTCAGTAAAAAACGGTCAACCTTTTGAATTTACAGATGCGGTTCCACTCGAAATAAGAGATATGACATATCCAGACCGAACATATAGCGATCCGTTTGATATGCGAGTTGCTTTTGTAAAAACATCGTTGGGTGATGAGTCTCAATTTATCATGAGTGGTAATCCCAAAGCATTTGCTTGGCCAAGTTTAGTAAGAATTGGTCGCGAAGCTGCTCGTCTAACAGTTTTAAATACAGCAGACAATTCTAATTCTGTAATGAGTAGTCCAAAACGTTATTTATGGGATGTTGAAAAAAGAGCTTTCCCTTGGACTTATATTTCAAAAACACAAGAAACATTCGCAAAACCTGCACTATATGGTATTGCCGAATTGTTTACAGAAGACGGAAAATTACTAGAAAAAGAAAGAATAAAAGCCGAACAAGATCCAGAAATGAAGAAACCTTATCCGGCAATGAACCCTTATTTTTCACGTAGTTCGTTGATGACTTTTGCATTAAGCGAAATTTTTATGCAAGCCGTAACATACGTAAATAGTTATCGTTTCCGTAAACGTCAAGGACAAGAAAACTTACCACGTAGACTTAAACGAATTGTACTTACTTGTCCAACAGCAATGCTTCAAACAGAACAGGTAATACTTCGAGACCATGCGAAAGATGCACTTAGCGCATTAAAAGCATATTTTGGTAATAATTTTATAGACGAAAATCTTACAATTATTCCAGATGCTGACGATATTCGTCGTGAACCAGATAAACGTCAAGATTGGAATTATGATGAAGCAACTTGTAATCAATTGACATTTGTTTACGGCGAAATTAAAGACCGTTTTATGAATAATGCTTCACTATATATTAATACAGTTGGAAAACAACGAGAAGATACATTGTATCCAAATCAACCAGCTGTTACAATAGCAAGCGTAGACGTTGGTGGAGGTACAACCGACTTGATGATTGCTAATTATCAAGCAAATCCTGGTGCAAACATTTCTGTTTTAACACCCGCACCTATGTTTTGGGAAGGTTTTAATCTTGCAGGTGATGACATTTTAAAACGTGTTATTGAACGTATAGTTCTTCCTACAATAAAAGTATACGCAGAAAAGTGTGGCTGTAGAAATTCTGTTAATGTAATGAATTTCTTATTTGGTCCATATTTAGGTCGTACTACAGCAAAAGATAAATTGATGAAAAAACAATTTGCTATGCAGATTGCAATTCCAATTGGTACCGACATTTTGCAACATGCGTCAGAAGAACGACCAACAGAAAAACGTAGTTTTGATTCATTCTTTGTTAATTATCCACATCCAAACCAACAACTTATCGAATATATTAATCGCGAATTTGAAAACGAAGGTTGTCAAGGTTTTGATATTGAAAAAATCACATGGGAACTTGATAATGAAGGGACAAACAAGGTTGTTAAAGATGTTGTAGAAAAAATGATAGGCGACCTTTGTGGTATTATTTCCCAATATGAATGCGACTATGTATTGTTGTCAGGTAGACCAAGTCAATTGCCTGTAGTTAGAGATTTGTTCTTGAAAAAATTGCCAGTAACACCAGACCGCGTTGTTCAGCTTGGACATTATCGTATTGGCACATGGTATCCATTTGCAGAAGGAACAGGCGTAATTAAAGATCCTAAAACTTGTGTTGCAGTAGGTGCTACTGTAGCTTTAATGGCTGGAAATCTACGCCGTCTTGACGATTTTACAATTGACACCTCTTTATTAAAGAAAAATTTCTGTTCTACAGCCGACTATTTAGGAGAATATGATCCTAATAAAGCAAGATTAAAAGAAATATTCTTAGACCCAGATATTGATACTAAAAATATCAAATTCTTTGGTCACATGATGTTAGGTATGCGACAAATGCCAACTGAAGATTGGATTTCAGCACCAATGTATAAATTGGTTTATTCATCGTCAGAAGCAGCTCGCCAATTAAAAGATCGTGAACCATTAACATTTGATATAGAACGTGATCCAAGAGACAAAGAACGTTTAAAACCTCTAAAAAATGTTATGGATCGCGAAGGTAAAAAGGTTTCGTCTGACAATTTGAAATTAACACTTCAATCATTAGCAGATGAACATGGATATTGGATGGACTCAGGAATTTTCTTGATTCAGCTTTTTGATAACTAATAAATTATTAAGCTATGGCAAAACTTAGTTTATCAGTAAATGGCAATAAAGATGATCAAGAAAATGAAATGAAACCTGTTAGTTTGTCTCTTACCAAAAAAGTGACACAACCAACTGAAGATAATAATAATGAAATTACTTCTACAGGTTTATCTCAACATGTTCAATCATCTAACACATCAGGAAATGCTTCATTAGAGGCAGACGATATTGCAAAATGGTTGGTTAATAACATTGGAAATGATGTTTTTGACGAACTTAAACAAAATCCAAATTTACAGTTGCCTTATACCGACAAAAATATAAACGCTGTAGATTGGATGGGGAAAATAATAAAAACTTATTTTTCTCAAGATAGTATCAACAAAATTAATTCTGCTATTAATAATCTTAGTGGAAATAATAATGTAGACAACAATGCTGTTGAAGTTGCAGTTAAGCAAAAACTTGAAAAATACAACGCTAAATTTCAAGAACTTAAAGAACAAATGGAAAATCTTGAAGGCGAAAAAGCACAAATTGCTTCTGAACTCAACACTGCTATTCCTTTGTCTAAGTTTGTTTCTGAAATATTTCGCGACCCAGGCAACGAAACAGAACCACAAAAAGAGATAATTAGAACTTTAAACGAAACATTTGAAACATCTAAAGAACAAACACTTTCTAAATTTGTAGTTCGTTTTGCAAAAGGTTGGATTTATTTAAAAACTAAAACCGATTTGTTAGGAGACGATGAAAAACAAAATCTAGAGTCAGTTTATCAAGCACTTACAAAATTATTAGAATATGTTTCAGAATGTTATATTTCAGAACGAAGAATTTTGTTAGACTTGATTGCAAAACATTGTTCAACGTTTTTCTCACAATACGATTTTATTTCGCCAGAACAAACATTAAACGCCGATCCTGATATTCACAATGCAGGAGGACTTGGAAATGCTAGAATAAAAGAAGGTGTTTCGTTTTGCGTTGTAAGGCGAGATACTAAAAAAACCGTAAAATACGCGGATATTGTTGTTAGTAGTTAAAAGTAAAAATATTTAAATTATTGAAAATCTTTTAACTAAAATAAAAATTAATCATTAAACAAGAATAAATTATGTCAGAAAACCCAGAAACAAATAAACTGATTCAACAATGCACCATGGTGAAACAGGTGATTGAAGACAGTATGAAATGGGTGCAAGCTAATGTTGAAAAAGACAAACAAGCTGTTACCATATATAATTTAAAAAAATTGCGTCGCGACGCAAAACGATACGAAAATGCTTTACCTAAACGTCCTTCTGTAGCAATTTTTGGACAAAGCCAAGTTGGAAAATCTTACTTGGTATCTAATTTAGCTAAAACACCAGAAGCTTTATCGTTGTTTGTAAAAGTTCCAGATACAGGAGAAGAAGTTGACTTTATAGCCAATATCAATCCGCCAGGAGGAGGTAAAGAAGCTACAGGTTTGGTTTCTAGATTCACAACAAATAATACATGGCAATCTGGCTATAAACCTTATTTGCTTCGACTTTTTAGCCAAGCTGATTTGGTAAAAATAATATCAAACGGTTATCTTTCTGATATAACACATTATACATATGCAGTTAATCGCGAAGAAATTCAAAAAGAAATTCAAGCATTAGCAAGTATTAAACAAAATTCACCTTGTCCTGGATTTTCAGAAGATGAAGTTTATGATGTTAAAGAATATTGTAACAACAATTTCCGCGATCATTTTATAATTAAAGACTTAAACAATATCAATTTTTGGGACGATATTGCTTCAATAATACCATACGTTGATTCTGCTCAAAGATACAAAGTATTCGAAATAATTTGGGGCAAACAACCATTCTTTACCGAATTGTTTAAAAAACTAAGTGATGGTCTTCGTCAATTAAATTTCTTGTCTGAAATTAGAACAGAGCTAGACGCACTAACACCTCAACAAGATACTATTCTTGATGTTGAACGTTTACGCGAACTTTATAAAGATGCAAAAAAGCCTCCAGTAAAATGTTATGATGGTGGCAATCTTCTAGCAACTCTTGATCGTAGTATTCTTTCGGCTTTAACAGCAGAAGTTGTTTTACCGTTAGCTGATAGTACAGCAACCAATCCTAAACGCTCATTCTTGAAAGAAGCTGATGTACTAGACTTTCCAGGTGCACGTTCACGTCAACAAATTCCAGAGGTTACTTTTGAGGAGAAAGACAACAATGATAAATTATTAGTTTTTCTTCGTGGTAAAATTGCTTTCTTATTTAATCGTTACAATTTTAACTACGAGATATCTACCCTCCTATTCTGTATGGACGATAAACAACCAGAAGTTGCAGATTTACCAAAATTCTTATATGAATGGATTAGAAATACACATGGAGGATCTCCTGAAAAACGTGCTGAAAGAGAACGAAAACTAGCTCTTCTTGTTCAGCAAAACGATATAGAAAAATTAATTCCTCTGTTGGTGGTATTCACTAAATTCAATATTGAATTGGCAGGAAACCCCGCTACCGAACGTCCAGGAGAACTTGGTCCTCACAATGCAAAATGGACTGCTCGTATTGGAGCAAACTTTGCTGATCAAATGGGAATTTCTGTTGGTGACTTATGGATTCAAAATTGGGACAACAATGGACCTTTCAAAAATGTTTTCCCTCTTCGTGATCCAAAATGGTCAAAATCTTTCTTTGATGGTATTGATACTGATGGACGTGAAAATCAACTTAGACCAGAATATGTCCAAAAATTCGTTGATATGAAAAATGCGTGGGTAAATCACAAAGACGTTATTGCTCACGTTCATAATCCACTTGAATGTTGGGAAGAATTTACTCAACCTAACAAAAGTGGTATCGACTATATTATTAAATATATGACTCCTACTTGTAATCCTATCATCAAACGTGAACAGATTAAAGCAGGTATCGACGAACTTCGTCAAGACCTTTACGACGAATTATCAGCATTCTATCAAGGTGGAAATATTGATGAAAAACTTAAAAAAGCTAGAATTTCATCAACTCAGGCTTTCATGGCTTTGATGAAAATGCAAAAAGATAAAAATACTTTCGGTAATTTTCTTGATTGTTTAACTATTACTGATGATTTGTCGTGGAAGATTTATTTTGATCTTATGATGAACAAGCAAATTGAAGCAGAAACTGCTCCTATTGCTACTGCAAAACCTGATCAAAAAACTGTTGACATTGATATGTTAGAAATGCTTGGTCAATTTATAACAATAGATCCAGGCGAAAGTGCTCAAAGTATTCTTTCTAAACTTAAAGAATATTTTGGTATTGACGACAATAATGAACTTAAAAAGATACTTGACGAAACTGGTATTAATATCGAAACTCTTTTAGAAGAGAAAAAAGATAAAGAAGAAGGCGAAATAAAAGACCGTGCTCACATTTTTGCTGAAAATCTTTTGAGTCGTTGGCTTGAATATATTGAAGAAATTAAAGACGACAATGTTTTACTTCAATTGGGCTTGAACAAAAAAATTGCCGATTTAATTATCAATGAAATCAACAAAAACAAAAATCGTATTAATCTTAAAAAGATTATAGCCGACAGCGTTCGTGAACATGTTGAAAATTTCCAATTGACTTCTAATGTAGATATTGTTGCAAGAATTTCTGCGGTAATTATAAACAAGTTTGTTAATTCTTTAGGTTGGGATTATGTTCCACAAGCAGAACGTCCAAAAGTAAAACCTACAGATCCAACACCTGTTTTTACTCATCCTCCTGTAAAAAGTCCATCAAAGAAAAACTTAAAACTAGAAATTGAATTTCCTGGTGAAAAATTCTTCTCAGAATGGGCCACAGGACTTAAGAGTTCGTTTGAAGCTAATGTTTACTTTGAAGAAAACGTCAAAGATGCTGCAAAAGCTGAAGCCGACGCTAAACTTGGTACTATTTTAGACAGAATTAAAAATAGTTAAAAGAACCTCGTTTTATTTTTTGAAATTTATAAAAAATGCGCTCAAATATTTGAGCGCATTTTTTATTCTTATTTATTGTTGTTTATTTCTCAATTATTATAATTACTTAAAACAACATTTATCTTTATATCTAATGTAGACTTAAGAAGAAGTTATTAAATTTACCACTCTTCAATTTTGCAAGTATGTTTTTTTGTTTCTTTGTTGTACGCAATT
>JAKSUC010000073.1 GCA_024413595.1 Bacteroidales bacterium | reverse complement strand
TTTTTGTGGGTGTTAATTATGATGAAGACAAAAATTATGTTTGTAAAATGGAAAGGTTTGAGAAATAATCACTTTATACTTTAATTGAATTTTACAATAAATAACAAATTAATTCAATAAACACGAATTAAAAAAAATTCTGATAATCACTTTTTTATAAATAATCAATTAATTTTATAGACCAAAAAATTTGACACTTGAATTAATAATTGTTTAATTAACAAAAGATTTTGCAAATAATTTTTTTTAATTAATTTAGCCAAAAATATTTACAAAATTAGTAATAAACAACATATTTGTTTAATAACACATTATGAGTAACTTAGAATTATCAGAACAGGAATTAATCCGTCGTCAGTCGCTACAAAAATTACGCGACTTGGGTATCGATCCTTATCCAGCAGCGAAATATGATGTTAACATTCATTCCGACGAAATAAAAGCCAAATATTCATACCTTAAAAATGAAGAAAATGCAACCGACTTTGAAGTATGTATTGCAGGAAGATTAATGAGTCGTCGTATAATGGGTAGCGCATCTTTTGCCGAACTACAAGACTCAAAAGGTAGAATTCAACTTTACTTAAATAGAGATGGAATTTGTCCTAGCGAAGATAAAACAATGTATAATGAAGTTTTTAAAAAATTATTAGACATTGGTGATATCATTGGTGTTAAAGGACATGTATTTAGAACAAAAATGGGTGAACTTTCTGTTAAAGTTCAAGAATTAACAGTTCTATGCAAATCAATAAAACCATTACCTATTGTAAAAGAAAAAGACGGTAAAGTATTTGACGCTTTTACAGATCCTGAACAAAGATATAGAAAACGTTATGTTGATTTAATTGTAAATCCTCATATAAAAGAAGTGTTTATCAAACGTACAAAATTGATGAACACAATGCGTAATTATCTAGACTCAATTGGCTGTTTAGAAGTTGAAACTCCAATTTTGCAACCAATTTATGGAGGAGCAGCAGCACGTCCATTCAAAACACATCACAATGCACTAGACCAAACTCTTTATCTTCGTATTGCAGATGAACTTTATTTAAAAAAACTTATCGTAGGCGGTTTTGATGGTGTATACGAATTTTCTAAAGACTTTAGAAACGAAGGTATGGACCGTTTCCACAATCCTGAATTTACTCAAGTGGAACTTTATGTTGCTTACAAAGACTATTTCTGGATGATGAACACCGTTGAAGAAATGGTTGAAAAAATTGCTATTGCTCTTAATGGTGATACTAAAGTTAAAGTTGGTGAAAATATTATTGACTTTAAACGTCCTTGGCAACGTTACACAATGTTTGAAGCTATTGAACATTTTACTGGTATTGATATCAGCAAAATGGACGAAGCTCAACTTAAAGAAACTGCTAAAAAACTTGGCGTTGAAGTTGACGACACCATGGGTAAAGGTAAATTAGTAGATGAAATTTTTGGTGAAACTTGTGAATCAAAAATTATTCAACCTACATTCATTACCGACTACCCTGTTGAAATGTCGCCTTTAGCAAAAAAACACAGAAGTTCAGAAGGTCTTGTTGAACGTTTTGAAGCTATGTGTAATGGAAAAGAATTATGTAACGCATATAGCGAATTAAACGACCCTATTGATCAACGTCAACGTTTTGAAGATCAACTTCTTCTTGCTAAACGTGGTGATGAAGAAGCAATGGTTCTTGACGAAGATTTCTTAACTGCTATTGATCATGGTATGCCTCCAACTTCAGGATTAGGTATTGGTATAGACCGTTTAACTATGATTATGACAAATTCAGACTCTATTCAAGATGTTCTTTTCTTCCCTTCAATGAAACCTGAAAAGAAATTTGAATACGATGCTGTTGATGAATATACACAATTTGGTATTCCTCAAGAATGGGTTCCTGTTATTCAAAAACTTGGTTTCTTAAAAGTTGCTGACCTTAAAGATGCCAAAGCTGGTAAACTTTTCAACGATTTATGTGGTATAAACAAAAAGGGGAAAATGAATCTTGCTAATCCTTCTGCCGATGACGTTAAAAATTGGATTGAAAAGATTAGTGCTAAATTTGCTGAATAATTCAATTTATTGATATAAAAAAAGGAAGTCTAAATTTAGACTTCCTTTTTTATTTATCTACTTATCAAAGTGTTAATCAACATAATTATAACGTGTAACCTCTACAGTTTGTCCTTTACCAACCTTACCAGAAAAGTCTTTTCTTCCATGTTTGTCCACTATTGAAATATTAAAGTTTAATTTTGTATCTGTTTTTTCTCGATATTTAAAACATACAACTTTAACAGTATAAACACCTTTAGAAGGTTTTAACCAATAAATATTTTCTTGCGGACGAGTTGTTGTTCCAATAATAGCATTAGCATCAAGGTCTAATGTTCCTGTACCGCCTCCACATGGAGCTTTACGTTTTGAGAAAAATATTTCATTGCCACATGGATCTATTACATGTAAATCAAGGTCAGTTTTTGAATACCATTGCAAATTTATTCGCAAATCACCACTTTCACCTTTCAAATCATTTTGTTTGTTATTATTGTTTGGTGGTGTTGGAGGAGGCGTTGGTTTTGTACTTAAAGGTATTGTTCTACTTTCTTTAGTATTAAGATTTTCAAGTTTAGCATTATTTACCTTTGTATTATTAGTTACATATCCTGATTTAGAAGCTGTAATAGAAATTTTATCATTTTCGTTGATACCCATTACAGTAAATTCACCTTTTGCATTACTATATTCAGTAGCTTTCAAAGTTCCATTAATACGAATTTCGTTTTTAACACCTTCCAAAGGTTTAGAACCATCAGTATTATAGAAAACTAACGAAGTTGTTAAAGGACGAAGATACATTGTACGTTCTTCTTCTGATTTTTCAATAAAATCTTTAACCGTACCACCTTCGAGAGTAGTATCAGCATATCCAACTTTTGAAGCTTTAAAACTAATAGTATTAGAAATTCTTAACGAATCAAATAGCCCCACTCCTACTCCATTGGTATTGGTTTGCATTGCAGAAGAAATTCCATTAACTGTTAGAGTAACAGTAGCTCCAGGTAATAAAGTTTGTGTTTTAAGATTTTTTACAATCACTTTTACACAACCTTTCAAAGGTTTTAATTTTAAAGTTTTTTCGAGATCTGACATATTTGACAAATCAAACAAAGAAGCTTCAAGAGTATCATTTTCGTATCCTTCTTTTGATGCAATACATTTAACACTACCACATTGAGGCATATTTGCAATTTCAAAATTACCAGCCACATCTGTTTCTGTTGATGATAAATCTTCAGAATCATTTACAATAGAAATAATTTGAATATTAGCACCTGGAATAGGTTCAAAATCATCAGCATCAATAGTTTTTAAAGCCACACTACAATAAATAGGTGGAATTTTAACTTCTTTATAATCATTTTTTGGAAAACTACTATAAATATCTCCTAAATTAGCCGATGAATAACACTCATTTCCTGCCGAAACGTATGCCGAATCATTAAACAAACTATTAAACAATACATACCAAAGAGGTTCTTTTATTCCAGAAAATTCAACCTTACCTTCTGTATTAGTTGTATCTATTAAAGTTTTGGAAGTATGTTTACCAAACAATCCAATTTCAGGATATGTTAATTTGGTTTCTGCCAAAGCAATAGAAACTCCAGTTTGTTTTTCACTAATGTGAATTCTAACTGTTCTACTTATTGGAATTAAAAACACAAACAATAATAGAAACAATAAAATCCACCATGGGAATTTTTTCTTTTTTAAAACTATAACTGTTTCATCGCTTTCTTCGCCAGAAACAATTTTTATATTTCCGTCTGATTTCATATTTATTTTGGTTTTAGTTTATTTTATTCAACAACAAATCTAGTAACTTCAACAGTTTTACGATCTTTAACCTTACCTTCAAAGTCTTTTCGACCATGTTTATCAATAATAGTTAAATTAAAATTAACTTCAGTTGCACGTCTATCATTTTCACGCATTTGAAAACACATAACTTTTACTATATATTCACCTTTTGACGGTTTTATAAAGAATATATTTTCTTGTGGATCATCAACCAATACTAATGGTTTATTATCATATTTAGCATTTGCATCAACATCAAGAGTTCCAGAACCTTCGCCACAATCAAATTCACGACGTTCATAATAAATTTCATTACCACATGGATCAATAACATGAAGATCTAAGTCTGTTTTTGAATACCATTGAAGATTAAAACGTAAATCTCCGCCTTCTCCTTTTAAAAATGGATCAAGTTTTAATCTACGTGAAGTGTCAGGCATTTGAACCAAATCTGAAATTGTAGTTATTAAAGTGTCGTTTTCGTATGCCTCTTTTGAACCTATCAAAGTTATATTTCCTTGTCCACATTTTGGCAATTGAAGATAAACAATGCCTTCTTCATTACTCATTAACGAATCAATTTTATTATCAATATTTATTTCAACTTTTGCATCTGACAAAGGATTTCCATTATCTTTATCAACTACATAAATTGGAACATTTTCAATAATAGCTAGCACTGGAACATCAAAATAACCAACTCGAGAAATCTTATTATAAAGATATGCTTTATTATCTAAAGCAAAACATTGATTACTAACAGAAATATAAGCAGAATCACTACAAATAAAATCAAATAAAAAATACCATAATGGTTCTGAAGCACATTCAAAAACAACTTTTCCTTCTTGGTCTGTTTCTTTGTTTTGAGAAACTGGAATACGTTTTCCAAACATTCCTATTTCGGGATAGGCAAATTTTACATTTGCATTTGATATAGAAATATTACTTCCTTCTTCAAAAACATTTAACCTAACTGTTCTACTAATAGGAATTAATAATATTAAAGGAATTAATAACAAAAAAATCCACCAAGGGAATTTTTTTTCTTTTAAAACAAGAATAGTTTCAGCACCTTCTTCGCCAGAAACCACTTTTATATTACCGTCAGTTTTCATATTATGTGATTAGTTTAGTCTTAAAAAAAATTGTGTTGAAAGATAGAAAAAAAATTAATACAATCAATATAAAATACTGATTTTTTTTAATTAGTGAATAATTAAGGATGGTTATTTTACGGATAACAGCGTAATTTTAATATGACACCAACATCGAAAATAAAATCGTCTTTCAAACTAAAAAATTTATTGTGTAAAATCTATTTATCAACAAAAACAAAACAAAAGCATTCTTAAAAATACAATTAATTATTGCAATTTTTTAATTTCATCAATAGATAAACCTGTTACCACAGATATTTGTTCAAATGTCATATTCATAATCTTCATCTTTTTTGCCATTTCAAGTTTTTCTTGCTGGGCTTTAGTTCGTTCTTCTTCACGACCTTTTTCTAAACCTTTTTCTAAACCTTTTTCTAAACCTTCTTCTAAACCTTCTTTTCGACCTTTCTCAAGTCCTACTGCAAAATTTAATTTATTAGTTTCTTCATTTAATTCTATTTCACGACGAAGTATGTCTTCTAATTCCATACGTTTACGAACATTTTTGTTTGTAATAGCTTTTACTAAACAATTTACTATTGTTTTATATTCATCGGAATTGTTGTCGTAGTCTAAAATATCTAATAATTGTTTGCTATTTTCAGTTTTAGGATTATCTTGTTTAAATACTGATAATATTTCTTCTACTTTTGTTTTTGGTTTTTCGGGTAGACGTTTTATTTGAACTATTATCAAATTGTGAATCAACCCTTTTATAAAACTTTCTGATTGATAACCTTTTATTGGTTTATTTTGATAATCTACAAAATCTATTTTTGATTTTATGATTGCTTGTTTAATGTTATCTAAATTATGTCCTAAAAGATAAATTGCAATAATTGGAATTGGTTCATCGATAACCTTTTTTTGATTGTTGACTACAATTGTATTTTTGAAACAATTTTCGGAGCTAATATATTGTTCACCAATATATTTACGAAATCGCATTACTTCTGTTTTTTCAAATGCTCGTTGCAATTCTATTGTAACCAAAGTTTTTTCGCCATTATCTTGAACTATACGGGCTGAATAATCTAATTTTGAGAGTTTTAGATTATCTATTTCTATTGTTATTATTTCATTGTTTTTAACAACAAGTTCTTCGATGGTACAATTCAAAAGATTTTGCAAAAATATTTTTGCTACTCTTATGTCTTGCATCATAAATTTGAATACAGAGTCGTATATCGGATTGGCTATAGTTATCATATTCAATTAACAATTAAATGTTTTGTTTTGCAAAGATAATGATTTTTTTTATAAAACTAGTGTTGAAATAACCTACTATCTATGTTTTAATTTCAATTTTTTATATTTCATAAATCAAAACTAAAATATAGTATTCAATAAATTATAAACCAAATTTATTTCTAATATATTTTATCATATCGTCATAATAATTTGTATCAATATGACCTTTGTTTGGATAAATAATAAATTGTTTTTCACCTTTTAATTGATTATATGCCGAAAAGCCAACATGAGGTGGACAATCATCATCAAACAATGACGTTACAAATAATGTTGAACATTCAATTTGTCGCGACATATCAAGAACATCTATCATTTTTTGAACTTCAATTGCCTCATCATAAGTATGAGAATTATTATAATATTTCAAAAAATTATTGATTTCAACTTTACACATTTTTCTACATTCTAAAAAATGGTTGACATCACATATAAATGGATCAAAATATCCACATACAGAAATATTAGCTTTGCATAAAGATGCGGTTGCTAGAGCTAGTCCCCCACCCTGACTTCCACCCATAACAGCTATTTTACTATTATCAAAATGATAATCTTGAACTATAAAATCTACGGCGCGTACACAATCCATATAAATGCCTCGATACGAATTATTTTTTAAATCAAAAATTTCGTGTCCCCAAATTCCACAATCAGTTTTTTCTGGATTAAAATAATTTTTGCTCAATCCATGACCTCTAACACATAAAAACATTTCTGCAATGTCTTGATTTTTGTTAGAATATTTCATAACATCTTCAAATCCATATCCATATCCTGGAACATGAAGAATTACAGGACAAGGTTTATTATTTTTTGGCAAAAATAAATATGAATAAATTGGAATATTATCTAAAGATTGAAATTCTACTATATATCCATCTCTTAAACCAACACACAAACTATCCACCTTTTTTATTTGATAATAAGGTTCAATTAAATCTAGTTCTGATATAGATTGTTGCCAAAATTCATAATAATTGTCGTTTATAGTTTTTTGACATGAAATTTTTTCAGGTTGATAAGCAATCCATTCAACGCATTCTGCATTATCTTGTCCTTTTAAATATATTCTACATTCATAAAAACCTGGTTTTAATCCATTTAATTCTATTGTAGAAGTTTCTTCTCCTGCTTTTATTTTGCGATTTTCTGAATAAACTTTTTTACAAAATTCGTTATAAACTTCAATTTCAAGAAATTGATTATAATCAGAAATCCATTTTATATCAAATTGAGGCGTAGAAGTTGTAAACAAATGATCTTTAGGTTCAATAAAAATATTAACTTCAGCCGTTGAATTTGAAGGTTCAAGTTTTATTATATTTTTACATTTACCTCCTGTATATTCAAAATCTTTAGCATATAATTTTATATTATTATTGTTAACTAAAATATTTTTAGGAGAAACATCAACTATTGCAGATTTAACATTTTCAACTATTTTTACTCCATTTAATACTAAAGAATCAATTTTTGATTTAACATCAATAGTTAATTTAAGATTATTAGTAGATATTTTTTTATATAATTTTTTAGGAATAATAAAATTGTTTTCTAAAATAGTATTTCCCGCAAGATTACATAATCCTTGACGCTCCCATGAAACATTAAAAGCTATAGTATCATGGAAATCATAATTTTCTACCGAAATAGTTTTCCATTTATAAGGAATAAGATTTTGACTAAACGAATTTAGTGAAATAAAAAAAGAAATAAAAATCAATAAAATAAATTGTTTCATTTTAAAAATAATTAGTTAATAGAAAGTAAAGGTAAAAAAAAAATAGATATAATCAATAATAAACTAATCTTTCTTATTAGGGAACGAAATAATAAACTTGCTACCCTTACCAGGAAACGACTCAACCTTAACCGTTCCATTATGTTTGTCGATAAATTCCTTACAAATAAGAAGTCCCATGCCAGAACCAGTTTCCCCCCCTGTTCCTACAGTAGATTTATTTTTGCTTATAATCATTAATTTATCAACAACATCTTGAGTCATACCAACGCCATTATCTTCGATAATAAAATCAACACTATTTTCATTTATCTCTGACGAAGCAATAATTAATCCACCTTCATTAGTAAACTTTACAGAATTTGTAGCTAAATTTCTTATAATAGTTTGCAACATTTGACCATCTGCCCAAATAATATCATCTGTATTAGTGCTGTTAATAAGCATAATATGTTTTTTTTGCGCTAATATTTTAACATCACGCAAAGCATCTTCAACAACATTATGCAAATTAAGATTATCAGGATTAAATGCTATTGAATTTTGTTGAGTTCTACACCACAACAAAAGATTGTTTAACATTTCGTATGTATTTTGTGCCGATTGCGAAATTATCGAAACAATATCAAACGTTCTAGAATCAGATTTAATGTTTTCACGTTTTAGTAAAAGGCCTGTTAATCCGATAATTGCATTAAATGGATTTCGTAAATCATGTGCAATAATAGAGATAAACATATTTTTAGTGTCGTTAGCTTTTTCAAGTTCAAGACTTTTGTTTTTTAAGATTTCTTCATACGCTTTACGTTCACTAATATCAGTATTTACCCCAGCCACTCTAATAACATTACCATCTTCGTCTCGTTTAACCACACAACGAGCATTTATCCATTTAATAGAGCCATCCTTACATTTTACTCTTAATTCTTCATTAACAAGACTTTGTTTATTACTTTTAATATTTTTAAATATTTCAAAAAATTTTGTTTTATTTTCTTGGTCGTAAATTACATTTATAAAATCTGTTATATTATTAAAAATATTATCTTCTTCTTCATACCCTAATTGATGTTTATATTGAGGATTAACATTAAGACTTTCGTCTATCATATCATAATCCCAAGTACCATCATTGCTACCTTCTAAAAGTAATTCTAACTGACTGTTTTTATCATCTAATTCAGTAACTTTACGTTTATAAGCAAAATTTAACTCTCGAATTGCATTCATTTGAGTTTTTAAATTAGAAAGATCATCAACAATCATAGCCGCAAAACTAGGTTCTGGACTATAAATATTAAATGAAAGATATTTTCCTATTGGTTCAGAAAATTTTTCTATTTTTTTAGGTGTACGAGATGTTATAATAACATCTAATTCATCAAAAAATTCTTTACTAAAACTTGGTTTAAAATCATGTAACTCTAAGCCTATTGCTTTTTCTTTAGAAAGATTGAATATTTTTAATGCACTATCATTAGCTTCAACTACAAAATAATTATCATGTTTCTTTTTTACTAATACAAAACCACTACTCATATTTTCGAATAATAGTTTATATTTATGTCTTTCGGCTTCTAATTCATTTATTTTTGATTGCTTAAAAACTAAATTTCTACGAATGGCAGCTTCTATTCTTAAACGAACAGAGGTTTTATGAAAAGGACAAATCAAAACATCTGCTGCTCCTAATTCCATACATTTGCAAACTTGATCTACATAATCAGTAGTGCTTACAACTATTACAGCTGAATATTTTTTGCAAATTTCTATTAAATTATAAACTAATTCTGCATAATTTGATAAACATAGATTAATTAACACAATATCATATTGATTTGAATCTATTTCAGACTTAATATTTTCTATATCTACTAAACTTTTTACGGTAGATATATCTTTTAGCATATCTGATAATAGTTCGTTTGACTCTGTGTTGTTTCCTATAATCAAAGTATTTATCATAATGATACCAATATTATGAATATATTCTTATACGATTTTTTTTTATTTTTGATTTATATGTTTTTTATTAATTATATAAATTTAATATTTGATTTTTTTTATAACTTAAATTAAAGCAATAAGTTCAAATATAGTTTTGTGACAAATTATAAATAATACGATTACACTTGCCCATGCTAATATGCCTGGAATTTTTTCTTTTTGATTAAAACCCAAATCTAATGCTGTTCCAAATGATTTTTTTACACCAAAATGACGATGAATTATTTGATCCATTGTATATTTTTTGTTACCAAATATTCCTTCACTTACCACATTCATTGACCAAAGTTCATCTAATATTAAATGACAAAGATAACCACAACTAACAGCAAATGAAATAACAAATTGTTCTCTAATAGAGAGTTTTGTTGTTGAAGCAATAAACAATGCCACTAAAAAACTTAATATATATGCTGGAAACGAATGAAATATTCCACGATGATTAGTATGTTTATTGAAAAAATTTTGCAAATAAAGTTTCACAAAACAAAACGATGCTACTGGAACAAAAATCTTTAATGGCAAATTAGCTCCTGCTACATGCATCCAATATAGCGTCATGGCTGCCATAAAATACGCATAAAACGTGAATATTATTTTTACAGGCAATCCCGAATCACTATCCATATCTGGTAAAAATGATCCGATTAATGTTGCAAAAAATACTATTACTGCCATATAAGCATTAGGAATCAAATTCCAATTATAAGAAACTATTGCAACAGCAAATCCTGTTGCAGCTCCTAATTCTACGTGTGTTTTAAAGTCTGCCATATAATTGATGTCCTTTTATTAATTTATGTCCAAATTTTGAATAACAGATTGAAGCTATTATTCCCCACAATATTCCATTATACGCTCCACAAACAACGTCGCCTAAAAAATGAACGCCTAAATATATTCGTGAATATGAAGTGATTATTGCAAGAATAAATGCTACAATAAAATATGTTTTGTTTCTAAAATAAATTGAAGTAAAAGTTGCCAATGCAAAAAAGTTGGCTGCGTGAGATGAAAAAAATCCATATTTACCTCCACAATGATTTTTAACTATATGAATCATTCCATTTATGGTTCCATCATGACAAGGACGCAAACGTTCTACCAAATGTTTTACAAAATTACATGTTTGATCAGCTGCTAATATCATTAATGCAAGATATAATATAAAAGGTATAGCTGATTTTCCACCTTTTTTTATTACAAAAAACAAAAGTCCAATATAAATTGGAATCCAAGTATATTTATTTGAAATAAAATAAAAAATACTATCAGCCCAAACATTATTGAGCGAATTAAAAAAAACTGTTATATCTTTGTCGGCTTGAACTATATTTTCAAACATAATATTTATTTTATAAAGGGCAAACTTACATAATTTTTTCGAATTTTATGTAATTATTAATAAAAAATAAATAATTTACTACATTTGATAAACAATTTATTAAACAACATAAAAACATGAAACACTCAATTTTAACAATGTTTATTATTATTTTGAGCAACTTTTCTTATTCTCAAAATCTTACTAGTAAAATATTAAATCAAAATTCAGAACCAATTCCATTTGCTAACATTTTTATTATCACAAGACAGCACTATTATAAATGGTACAATTTCTGACGATGAAAGAAATTTTACGATTTATAAAACTATCAATTCTAAATTTTTAAAATTATCATCTATTGGATATAGCAAACAACAATTATTATGAATGTTAGATACATCTAAGCAAAAGTTTTTGGTATAATACTTTTTATATAAAATTAGGCATAAGCTATATTTTTTATCTAACGTCACAAATCAAAATATCAAGACCAAGATGCTGGACAAGACAAAAAAAGAAGATCTTAATAAAATAAAAAAAGGAAATGTTAAAACATTCCCTTTTTACAATATTAATTATCAATATAAATCTACAATTTAGCTTTCATCTCAGCAGCTTTGGCAGACATACCAAGATTTGTATAAATTCCATACAAAGATTGAATAACAGCTTTATTTGTAGAATCAATTTTATAAGCTTCTTCTACATTAGGAAGAGCTTCTTTAAATACAACTCTAGCTTTTTCTACTTCTTGATTATATTTTTCAACATCAGTACCTTTGAGACTTTGAGCATCTTTTATAATCTGATTAGCTTCATCGTATTTTGGTTTAGAAATATTTAAATAAGCCGAAGCTAACATTTGTTTAAATGTTACATTTTCAGGATATTTTTCAGTAGCAGCAAGCATACTAGCTTTTAAAGCTTCATAATCGCCAAGACTTTGTAAACTAGCACCTTGAAATTTATAAGCAACATCAAGTTTATAGTCAAGTTCAATACATTTTGAAAAATATTTAGAAGCTAATTCAAAATTTTTAGCTTTATAAGCAGTTCCCCCTGCATTATAATACAAAGCAGCTTCAAAAATACTATCAGCTTCTTGAAGTTGAATAGCTTTAGAATAATTTTCAACAGCAGAAGTAAAATCGCCACTTTTTGCTTGTTCAGCAGCTTTTCTTCTTAAGTCGCCTGCATCTTCTTGAGCAGACAATGATAAAGACGCAGTTAGCGCCATAGCAAATAATAATAAGCGTTTCATAAAAAGTATTTTTAAGATTAATTAGTTGCAATTATAACAAATTTAATTTTGATAAAAAAAATATTTTTACAATTAATTAACAAAATAAATTTTAAAAAAAATATATTGATTAAATCCTATTAGCAACTTTCAATTATTAAGACATTTATAAACATAAAAAATAAAAAACTAAGAGTTGCAATTTCTTAATATTTTAAGAATTAAACCTTTTAAAAAAAACAAAGTCAATAGGAATCATTTAAATAAAGTTGTATAATTAAATTAAGCATTTTTTATGAAAAACCTACTTAGCCTATTGATGTTGATAATATTAATCAACATTATAGTCAAACCACAAGTAAAAGCCGAAAATCCCGAAGGTAAAATTGTTGTAACGGGAAAATTAGTAGACAAAGAAACCAATCAACCTATTGAATTTGCTTCAGTAGCAATTTATCTACAAAAAGACTCATCATTAATTACAGGAGGATTAACCTCAGCAACAGGAACATTTGAAATAGAAGTATCAAAACCAGGAACCTACTATATAGTAGCCAATTTTATGGGATACGAAACTGTAACAATAAACAACATAACACTTTCTGACGGAGCCAAAAAAAATCTTGGAGTAATCAAGATGGGAACCGACAGCAAAGAACTAGAAGAAGTGGTTGTGTCGGCACAACGAAATCATATCGATTATAAAATAGACCGTAAAGTAATTAATATTTCAACAGATATTGCAGCCGATGGAGCCAACGTTGCCGAAGCTCTTGAAAATGTTCCTTCTGTTGATGTTGATATTGATGGAAATGTTACTTTAAGAGGAAGTAGCGATTTTCAAGTGTTGATTGATGGAAAACCATCTTCACTTTCTGCCGATGAAATTTTAAAACAAACACCTGCTGCACTTCTCGAAAACATTGAAATTATTACTAACGCCTCTGCTAAATATGATGCTGAAGGTTCGTCTGGTATTATAAACCTTGTTACAAAGAAAAACCTTATTCAAGGTATCAATGGCGCAATAAACTTAACTGTTGGTAGTCAAGAACGTTATGGCGGTGACTTTATGTTTAATATGCGTAGAAAAAAAATTAACTACTTTATAAGTGGTAGTTATAACACAAGAGGAAATTATTTTGAAAGTAACAATAATACAATAACCTACGGAAAAGGTTATGACAAATATATTAATCAAGATCAAAACCACGAAACCCATTTTGGAGGTGGTAATTTTCGCACAGGAATAGATTATTATCCAAACGACAACAATGTTATATCTTTTGGTGTAGGAGCTGGTTTATTTGACAATAATTCAGACGGAAACAATCACTACAAAAATTGGTATCAACTTGACGGAAGCGACCAAATGGACACTTTAGTTTATGTAAAATCTGACAATGACAGCGAAAACGATACAAAATTTTATCAAGGAACACTATCTTATCAACATAATTTTGCAGGACAAGGACATAAATTAAATTTCAACGCATTTTATTCTATGAACGATCGTGATGGCAACGACGATTTTATTCAAAAAACTGCATATAATATGGATATGACTGGAGAAATGAAAAATACAGGTCATAAAACAGAAACAGTAACTGAAGGTATGAGAACAAGATTAAATTTAGACTATACATTACCTTTAGCAAACGAACAAAAATTTGAAGCTGGTGTTCAAGCTGAATTTACAAAAAACGAAACCGATTACGATTATTTTGATTTAGAAGACAAAGGATTTACACTAGATCAAAACATTAATAACAACTATTTTCCAAATCAAGATTTCACTTACGATTTAACATTTAAACAAAACATTTCAGCATTTTATAGTACATTTGCTACTCACTTTTTAGGATTTGGAGTTCAACTTGGATTTAGAGGCGAATACACATATAGATTAATGACAGCAAATGGCATTGACTACAAAATGAATAGATTTGACGCATTTCCATCAATACACATATCAAAAAACATAAAAGAAACCAATTCGTTTCAAATGGGATATTCAAGAAGAATACGAAGACCATGGGAAAACAATTTAAATCCATGTCCTGCATATAGCGACGAATATACACGTCGCGTTGGTAATCCAGACCTAAAACCTGAATATACAGATTTGATGGAAGTTAACTATCAATTAAACTATAACAAATGGTTTATTGCATTAGAAACATTTTATCGTCATACAGGAGGAAGAACCGAAAATGTTAGCACATTAGGAGCAAATGACATAATAATTTCAAGATTTGAAAACCTAAGTACCAACAATAATTTTGGAGCAGAAATCACCTTAAATATCAATCCATGGAAATGGTTTACATCAAACACCAATGTATCATTACGACAATATTACATCAATGGTAATTATAATGGAGTAGACATGAATAGAGATGGAAACTCATGGAATATACGACAACGTTTTAGCTTTAATCCAACCAAAACAACAAAAATTCAAGTGAATATGCGTTATCGTGGAGCAGACAAATCATTATTATCATCAAACAAAGGAAATTTTACAACAGGTCTATCAGTACGACAATCATTATGTCATAGAAGATTGGCATTATCATTAAATGTAAGAGACATATTTAAAACACAAAATAGCGAATCAACCACCGAAACCGATACATATTGGATGTATAGTAAACGATATCGTAAAGCTCCAATGTGGACAATTGGTGTCAACTTTAAAATCAACAACTACAAAGAACGCAATATGCCAGAAGGCGAAGAAGGAGGCGGAGACTCTGACCACGACTCTGACTTTGGCGGTGGCGAAGGCGGTGGAATGGATTTCTAGTAATTCAATTCAATTAATTTAACAATGTTTCAAGGACGCTCAAAAGAGCGTCCTTTTTTTTATAATTAAGTGTTTTATTTTATTAATTCAAAGAAATAATTTTTTTCAACAATATTGATATAATAAAATTATTACAAATATTATTATTGCTATTAATGCTTTATTATTGTTTTTACTAGGTTTATTTATATTAACTTGAGGAGAAACAATATTTTCATTTTTTACTTCTTTGTTATTGATTTCGTTATTGTTTTCATTATTGTTTTCGTTATCATCTTCAACATCTTCATCGGGGTGAATTATTTCTTCATATGTACCATTATAAATAACAAGACGCA
>JAKSUC010000072.1 GCA_024413595.1 Bacteroidales bacterium | reverse complement strand
AAGAAGTAAATTTTGGTGATAAAAAGTTGTACGAAGTTGTTGTGTAACAAATAATATTGTAATTTATGAAATCTTTCAACGTAACAGGAACTTGTTTTCCATCATTACATTATATGGTTGACATTACTAAACAGGTTAACGATGCCATAGATTTAGTAAGTCGTAACCTATATTTTTGTATCAATAGAGGACGTCAATATGGGAAAACAACAACACTTGAAGCTATAAGAACAAAACTTCAAGAGCAAGGATATTGTGTATTCTTTATAAGTTTTGAAGGTTTAGATGATGATGATTTTGTTTCTTTAAAAACGCTATTAGCAAAATTCATGTCTTTGCTAAATGAGCAATTGTATAAAAAAATAACTAAAAATATTTCTCAATCAGCGATTGAAAAAATTGCCAAATTTGATAGTTTACAAGAAGTTAATTCTACTTTGTTAATTCGATTAATATTTGATTTATGTTCCGAAAATAATAAAATAGTATTAATAATTGACGAAGTAGATCAAGCTAGTAATCATGATAGTTTTATAAAGTTTTTAGGAATTTTACGACGATTATTTTTAGATAGAATATATTCACCAACTTTTTATTCAGTAATACTTGCGGGAGTGTATGATATTACAAATCTGAAACTTAAAATACGTCCCAACGAAGAGCATAGTTACAATTCTCCTTGGAATATTGCAAGTGATTATTCGTCAGATATGTCGTTACCAGTTGACGGCATAGAAAAAATGCTAATTGAATATAAATCAGATAGAAACATTGATTTTGATGCAAAAAATATAGCAAAACAAATTTATGATTGGACTTCTGGTTATCCGTATTTAGTTTCTAAGATTTGTTTATTAATTGATACTAAAAATTTAACGTGGGATAATCATGGTATTAACGAAGCTATAAAGTTTATTTTTAATGATAGTAATGATAAACTATTTCTTGATTTTTCTAAAAAAATCAATGATTTTCCAAATTTAACTTTAGTATTAAGACAAATATTATTTAATGGTGATTTTGTTAGTTATAGTTTATTAGACAATGATTTAAGATTAGCTTTAAGATTTAACTACGTTAAAAATATTAACAATCAGGTAGTTATTTCAAATAGAATATTTGAATTAGCTTTATATAATTTCTTTATTTCAGAAGAGAAAAAAACTTCAATTTATGCAGAAGGAGAAAAAGACAAAAATCAATTTATCAAAGATGGATATTTAGATTTAAAACATGTATTAGAAAAATTTGCAGTTCATTTTAACGAAATATATGGTAAAAATGATGATAAATTTGTTGAAAATCAAGGACGTAAATTATTTCTATTATATCTTAGACCAATAATAAATGGAATAGGAAATTATTATATCGAAGCCCAAACACGCGATTATACACGAACAGATATTATAATAGATTATAAATCAAAACAATATGTTGTAGAATTAAAAATATGGCATGGCGAAGAATATAATCGAAAAGGAGAAATTCAATTGACTGAATATCTAAATTATTTTAATCTACAAGAAGGATACATGGTAAGTTTTTGTTTTAACAAAAACAAACAAACAGGACTTCAAGAAGTAAATTTTGGTGATAAAAAGTTGTACGAAGTTGTTGTGTAACAAATAATTTATTATGTTGAATTTTAATAAATATTTTTGGTTATCATTATTATTGATTTTTGAGGCTTGTAGTTTTGAAAAAAATCAATTTAATTCTCAAATTGGAATTGTTAAACTCAAAAATATTAATGATTCTCTCAATATTATTCAACATATTGTAAATGATTCAATTATTTCAGAATGGGAATTAAAATATCCTATATATAATTTTGATTATGGAGATTTAAATTCTGATGGCGAGAACGAAATTGTTGTTGGTGTTGTTAAAAAAACACGTTATTGGAAAAAAGGAAATAGACTTTTTATTTATAAACTTTATAATGGAAAATTAATCCGTCCTTTATGGCTTGGTTCTCGTTTAGGTGGTGAAATTTTAGATTTTAAAGTTGAAAGAGATTCTATTCCAGCAAGAATTTTTACTATTGAAGATTATAATGATTCTATAGTAAATGTTATGTATTCTTTGGGTGGTTTTGGTCTTAATTATCAAAAAATTATAAATGTCAAATATAAATAATCATGGATAATTTTAATACTATTTTTGGACAAAAATCTTTTGATAATGTTATAAAAATATATAATAAAAATACTTTGATTATTTTTATTATTGGATTTGTAATAGATATTATTACAATTATATATATTGCAAATTATTTAAAAATTAATGGTTGGAATTTTGATAATTTTTATTGTGTATTAATTTTAATACCAGCAATTTTTATTACAGCTTTAATGTATTATAAACCAATTTATTGGTATAAACAATTGATTATTAGCTTGATAAATGAGTTAAAATTTGAATATGATTTTAAAGTAAATATTCCGTTTGACAAAAATTCAGAAACTGATTTTAGTTTAAATGCTTTAGATGAAGCAACTTATATTTTACAAGAAACAAATTTAATTTCAACTCATATTAATTTATTACCTAAATATGTTTATCATGGAAATTATGATAATAAATCTTTTATATTTTTTGAAACTCATTTAGACGATAATTTAAATCCTTATTCAAGAAATTCGCATCGAAATTTCACTTTTAAAGGTTTTAATTATCTAATTGATTTTTCTAAAAAAGTTGATTTTCACGCTTTTGTTTATAACAATCAATGGAATAATACTTTAGCAAAAGCTAAATGGACAAATCATTTTTCTATTAATCAAATAAATTGTTCTGACAACTTTAAACAGCTTTTTACTATTGAAACTTTAGAAACCAATTTAATTGATTTTCCTGAAGAGTTACAAAATTCAATCATAGATTTTTATCAATCTTTAATTCATAAATTAGGAGATTGTGCAATCCTTTTTTCAATTTATGATTCTAAAATAGTAGCATTTGTTCATAAACAATTTGATATTATCAAATCACGTTTTATTTTTCATATTAATAATTCTGATATTAAAAAATCTAAACAGAGTTTAATTGATTTATGCCAAATTACAAAAAAATTCACTTTTGGAAATATTGAGCAACTATAATTAATATTAAAACAATTTAACTATGGAAATTAAAAAATATCTTATCTTTTTAGGTTTAATTCCACTTGCGATAACAAGTTGTGATTCTAAACAAAATCCTTCTGGGCAAAATAATGAAAATTCTTCTGCCAATGTTGAAGTTATTCCTGTTGATAAATCTGTGTTAGTTGATGATTCTGAATTTTTTTATTCAGAAACAAAACTTCCTCAATCTATTGATTTTAATATGGATTTGTCAAATTTGACTTATCAACAATTACGTGTTTATCAAGCATATCCTTATGCTATTCATGGCTTTTGGTTTAAAGATATGCAATTAAATTTGTTCTTTACAAACAGAACAGATTGGTATTATGATCAAGCTTTAGAGTATTATGGTCAATTTGATAATGACCCAAATTATTTTGATTTATGGTCGTCTAATCAAGCAGAAGCTCTTAAAAAAGTTTCTTTAACAGCTGATGAACAAAAATTTGTTGAAAATGTTACTGCTAAGATGGCTGAACTTGAAAAAAACAAAACTATTAATTCTAATAATTTAAAAATTAATAATTTAGCTTTAGCAATTAATCGTTATCAAATTAATAATGGTAAACCAATTGACAATAAATTAGCTCAATTGTTATCTCAATACAACATTGCTTTTGAAACTTCTCAAAATGACCAACTCTTTCAAATTTATGAAGATAATGATTATAAAGTTATGCCAAGTTTTGTAACTACAGATTTGTATTTACAAGCATATCACATGTATTTCAGTTATATTCTTAAAAGTTTAGAAAATAATGAGTTTACTTCAAAACTTACTATTTTTATGAACGCAATGTATAATGAGTCAATGCGTTATGCTAAAAGTGGTAAAACTCAAAACGAAAAAGAATTGGGTGAATTTGTTGCAACTTTTTTTGCTATTGGTAATAAAGTTTTAACTAATAATGATTTAGCTGTTCCTCAAAAATATCAATCTCAATACACAGCTGAAATTAATTCAATAAATAATGCAAAAGATGCTTCATCTTCATTTTTACAAACTAAAGTAGATTTTAATTATAGTTTGTTTAAACCACGTGGACATTATACTCGTAACGAAAAAGCTAAAGCATATTTTAAATGTATGATGTGGTTACAAACTGCTTATTTTGAATTAGATAACGAAGAGGCTGTAAAAAAATCTATTGCAATGGCAAAGATTTTTAATAACATTGATCAAAATTCAAGAAATGCTTGTATGGATGTTTATAATATGCTTACTTTCTTAATGGGAATTCCTGATAATGTAGCTATTATTGAAATGTCTGATTATATTTCTAATCAATTTGGAAATGCTGATATTGAAGAACTTATTGCTGGTGATAAACTAAATAATATTAAAAATTGGATTAAAGAAACTTCTGAAAAAGGAAATAAAATTACTCCTAAAATTGCAGTTTCTTGTCCTGAAAAAATTAATTTTATGCCACAACGCTACGAACCTGATAATCAAGTTTTAAACCAAATGGGTGATGAAACCGCTAATTCAGATCGTGCTTATCCTAAAGGTGTTGATGTTTTTGATGCTTTTGGAATTAAATCTGCTAAAGCTTTGTTAGATACTTTCTATACAGATTCTAAATCTTGGAAAAATTTTGATGAAACTCGTTCTAAAATGAATGGTTTATTTAATGATTTTAAAGATTGGAATTCAACAAGTTATAATAAATGGATTGAGTCTTTGATGGTTTTACAAAATACCGAAAAGAATTATCCTGATTTTATGAAAACTAATGCTTATCAACTTAAAAATCTTAACACAGCTCTTGCTTCTTGGGCTGAATTAAAACATGATGCTATTCTTTATGCAGAACAACCAATGATGGCAGAATGTGGTGGTGGTGAAGAACTTCCTGAACCTGTTTTAGTTGGTTTGATTGAACCTAATCTTGCTTTTTGGAATAAATTACTTGAGTCTATTAATCATCTTGAAAATATTCTTAAAACTAATAATGTTTTAAACGAAGATTTGATAAGTAAAAATGAAAATCTAAAAGAAAAAGTTCAATTTTGTATTAATATCACTAAAAAAGAATTAAACGGTGAAAAACTTGATAATGATGAATACAGCACAATTCGTACAATTGGTAGTTCTATGGAATATTTCACTTTGTCAGTTTTAGATCCTGATCAACAAGTTGATAGTTGGGGTTTTGTTCAAGGTGCTGATAAAAGTGTTGCTGTAGTTTGTGATGTTTTTACAAGAAATGTTACCGGTTGTCAGAAAAATGGTATTCTTTACGAAGCTACTGGAACTCCAAATATTATTTATGCTTTGGTTGAAATTGAAGGAAAACTTTATATAACTCGTGGTGCTACATTTAGTTATTATGAATTTGTTCGTCCTCTTGGTGATCGTTTAACCGATGAACAATGGCAAGAAATGATTCAAAAGAAAGAACAACCTTCTCAACCTGAATGGTTTAAACCTTTGATGATTGATAATAATATTGAACTTAACGAAACTTTCCTTTATAGTTCTGGATGTTAAGAAATATTTTAATAATATTAGTTTTAATCTCGGTTGGGTTTTGCTCTTGTAAAACGCAAGAAAACAATCAATTAACTATTGTTTTTACAGGTGATGTTTTGCTCGACCGAGGTTTAAAACCTTTAATTGAAAAAAAAGGTGTAACTTCATTATTTAATGGTGTTGCACCTTATTTTAAATCTGCTGATTATGTTGTAATCAATCTTGAATGTCCAATTTCTGATACAATTTCTCCTGTTAATAAAAAATATATTTTTCGTGCCGATTCTAAATGTGCTGATGGTTTAAAAAATGCTGGCGTAACTCATTGTGCTTTAGCAAATAATCATACAATGGATCAAGGATGTATTGGACTGAGAAACACTGTTGATAATCTTAAAAAAGAATGTATTGTCCCTTTTGGATATGGAAATAACGAAGATGAAAGAATTGCGCCAACAATTATTCAAAAAGATAATATCAAAGTTGCTTTATTTAATGCTTGTCCTTTGAGAATTGAAAATTGGGAAAAAAAATATAATCAAATTGATGTTTGTCAATCTGATTACGAAAAATTAATAAAAAAAGTTAAAGATTTTAAAAGTAAAAATCCTGATTATTATATAGTTATGATATTACATTGGGGAACTGAATTTATTTCAACACCTTCATTAAACCAAAGATATTATGCTTCTGGATTAATTAATTCTGGTGTTGATTTAATTATTGGTCATCATCCTCATATTATTCAACAACAGTGCGTTATTAATAATAAATATGTTTTTTATAGTTTAGGTAATTTTGTTTTTGACCAAAAAGATCCTCTTGGTCGTAAAGCTTTAATGCCTATTGTAACTTTTAAATCTGATACTATTTTAGTTGATGTTAAAAATGTTGATATTATTAATAATCAACCAGTTGTAAGGTAGTTTTATTTATTAAAACTTCTTTTTATAGCATTATCATGAATATAATCCATGTAAAAAAGTAAATCCCAATGATGAAGACAATCTTTATCTACTCCAACAGATGAAAAAATTGGAGTTTCGTTCATCCATTTATGAAATATTTCTGGATTTGTTTGGGCTTTTAAAACATAATTTATTGTATCTATCGAAATTTTAACTTCTTGATTTTCGTAAATAAAAGTAGCTGAGGTTGTGTCTGTTTTCCAATTTACTGGATTTATACAGCAAATAGCATCTTTTGAAACTAAATCCCATATTCCTTTGTCACTTAAAACTGTATTGAATGACACACACACTTGTGTATCAAATTCTCCTTTAGCATCTTTTATATGAGAATTTTGTAAATCTTTTTCGCTTAAACGATATCCCAACATATAATTTGCTACCATTCTTGAAAATTGTTCGTCGGTCATATGTTTAAGTAAATCAATTGTTAACATTGCACCTTGACTAAATCCCGCCAAAATAAATCTATGACCATTATTTTGATTTTTCATATAATCGTCAAATATTTGGCAAATTTCTGACGATACATTTTGATATATTGAGTCAAATTGATTTTGTGGTAATTTTATTGCATCAAATGTAAATTGATGGTAATAAGGTGCATAAAACTTAAAATTGTCATAAAATATATGATTTTTTACATAATCAGCTTCAAGTTTCATTGCTAGTTTTTCATTGTCGTTTAATACAGCTTGGTATGAAATATTTTCATTTGTATCTTTCGACGAAATAACTTCTGTAGAAATTATATAAAAAACATCTATTGTATCGTTATTTTTGATATTTGTTGTATTATTATTGATATTTTTACTGAAAAATTCAAATAATAAAATTGATGCTATTCCTAATATTACAATTTTTAATTTCATTATTTTTTATTTTAGATAAAACTCTTTACGTATAATTTAATTTTGTGTTTTGATTTCGTTCTTGAATTTCAGAAAATTACAATTCTTAACATTGTATTTGTTGTTATTTATTTGTTTATCAAATGTTCTTTTTATAATTTTCAAAAAAATATTTTAAATTATAAATTATTAGATATGAAGCATTTATCTTTAATATTAGTTGTAATGACAATATTAATTTCGTCATGTTCAACAAAATTTTCAAATCAAATTGAAGTTGAAGGAGGTATTGTAGAAGGTGTAAAAACCGATAGTATGATGATATTCAAAGGAATACCATTTGCAAAGCCTCCAGTAGGAGAATTACGTTGGAAAGCACCACAACCAGTAGAACCTTGGGAAGGTGTAAAAGTTGCCGATAAATTTGCTAAAGGCCCTATTCAAGGTAGTGAAAAACCAGAAGATTTTAGCGAAGATTGTTTATATTTAAACGTTTGGACACCTGCAAAATCGGCTGAAGATAATTTACCTGTAATGGTTTGGATTTATGGTGGTGGATTTTCATTTGGTTCAACGTCAGATCCAAGTCATGATGGTGAATTGTTGGCAAAAAATGGAGTTGTTGTTGTAAGTATTGCATATCGAGTTGGAAATCTCGGATTTTTGGCTCATCCAGAATTATCTGCCGAAGATCCAAACCATGTTTCTGGTAATTATGGTATTTTAGACCAAATAGCAGGTTTAAAATGGGTTAAAAATAATATATCAAAATTTGGTGGCAATCCTAATAAAGTAACAATTTTTGGAGAAAGTGCTGGTGGAATTTCAGTTAGCATTCTTTGTGCATCTCCATTAGCAAAAGGTTTGTTTTGCGGAGCAATTTCTCAAAGTGGCGGTTCTTTTGGACCTGCTCGTCAAACAACTTATCCTGGCGAAAATATGAAAACTCTTGCTATGGCAGAAGCTGATGGTCAACAAATTGCCGAAAAACTTGGCGCTAATTCTTTAGCTGAGCTTCGTGCTATGGATGCTTCTAAATTTGCAGGTAGTGATATGTCAGGTTTTGGTGCTTGGCCTATTGTTGATGGTTATGTTATTAAAGATGACCAATATAAACTTTACGAAAAAGGTGATTTTAATGATGTAGATATTCTTGTTGGTTATAATTCTGACGAAGGAGCAAGTTTTGGTTTTGGAGATACTCCAGAAACTCATGTTCAAAATGTAACAACTCGTTATGGAAAATTTGCTGATACACTTTTAAAAGTTTATCCTCAAGAAGAAGGTGTTTTAAATAAAACAGCAAGAGATTTGATGCGAGATGCTGCTTTTGGTTGGCAAACTTGGGCATGGTGTTGTTTACAATCAAGAATTGGAAAATCAAATGTTTATTTATATTATTTTGATCAGCATCCCGCTGATTCTGATGGTTCATGGCATGGACAAGATGTTAATTTTGTTTTTCAACATATTTCACAACCAGAAGTTGACGCTCAATTGTCAAAAGCTATGGGTATTTATTGGACAAATTTTGCAAAATTTGGAAATCCTAATGGTGAAAATTCACAATTGCCAGAATGGCCAAAATTTACGGAACAAAATCCTAAAGTTATGCATTTAACAGGTCCTACACCATTTGTAGATAATGTTCCAAGTGAAAATGCAATGAAAGTGCTTGACAAATATTTTGAATGGCGACGCACTTCAGAAGGTGCTGAATGGGCTAAATAGATTTTTTTTCAATAATACTTAATATTATAACAATGAATAAAATGAAAAAAATGGGGCTTGGAATAGCTCTAATGTTGTCGGCAGGTTTGGTTTCTGCTCAACCCGGTGGCGGTATGTTTGTTCAGGTTAATTCTCCTGTTGTAAACGATGATAATACCGTAACTTTTAATTATCAAAACAAAGACGCTAAAGAAGTTATTGTAGATGTTCAATTTGCAGGACGTCACAATATGACTCTTGGTGAAAATGGCGTTTGGAGTGTTACATTAGGACCTGCAAATCCTGATATGTATCCTTATTGTTTTATTGTAGATGGAACAACAATTATGGACCCACAAAATCCAGAATGGTTTCCTAATGAAGGTTTTAAAAATAGTATTGTTGACATTCGTGGCGACAAAGAATTGATACATGCAGTTAAAAATGTACCTCATGGAAGTGTTGACTATTTAAACTATTATTCAGAAACATTTGGTCTTTGGGGAAATGTAATTGTTTATACTCCACCATTTTATGATCAAAATCCAAACAAAAAATATCCTGTAATGTATTTGATTAGTGGAACCACTGATACTGAAGAAGTTTATTTCAAAGTTGGTCGCGCTAATTTTATACTAGACAATTTGATAGCAGAAGGTGCTGCAAAAGAAATGATTATTGTTATGCCTTATGGAAATCCATCTAAATATTTCCCTGCAGGAACAAATACTTGGGGAATGGGAGATATTTTTAGTAAAGATTTTGTAAATGATTTAATGCCTTTTATCGAAAAGAATTATCGTACAATCAACGATCGTAATAGTCGTGGCATTGGTGGTTTTTCTCGTGGAGGAAATCAAGCTCTTGCTTTAGGCTTAACTAATTTAGATAAATTTTCTTATTTATGTAGTTATAGTTCATTTACTTCTATGGAGTTGCCTGGTGTTTATGATGATGCAAAAAAACTTAATAAACAAATTAAGTTATTTTGGCTTGGTGTAGGTACAGACGATTTCTTGTATGGTAATGCTAAAGATTATATGGATTTTCTTGATAAAAAGGGAATTAAAAATACTAAAGTGTTTACAGATGATAAATTTGGTCACACTTGGATGAATGCTAAGTTTTTCTTAGACAAATCTTTAAGATTACTTTTTAAATAATTTTCAATTTGTAATTTTATTAATTTTGAATTAAAAATGAAAAAAATATATACCTTAGCATTAGCAACATTAATGTTTTGTAGCTACAATGCAAGTGCTCAAAATAAAGAGCAAAGATTAACGCCAGAAGTTATGGCAAAACTATTTCCAACTCCAGTGGTTTCGCCAGATTACAACAAAGATGGTTCTGTTACATTTAGATATAAATCAGAAGTTGCAAAAACAGTTCAACTTGATTGTCAAATGTTTTCAGAGAAAAAGGATATGGTTAAAGATGACAAAAATGTATGGTCAATAACCGTAACTCCTCAAGTTCCTGATATTTATCCATATTGTTTTATAGTTGATGGAAAACAAGTTGCCGACCCAGCTAATATGTTTATTTTCCCAAATGAAGGATTTAAAAATAGTTTGTGTGACGTTCGTGGCGATGCTCCAACAATGCAAGATTTGCAAAATGTACCTCACGGCAAAGTATCTTATAGATATTATAATTCAACAACATACGGATTTGATCGCCCAATGTGTGTTTACACTCCTGCTGGTTATGATCCTGCTGGTTCTGAAACTTATCCAGTTTTATATTTAATTCACGGTATGACTGATACATACGAAACTTGGTTTAAAGTTGGTCGTATGAATAATATTATGGATAATCTTATTGCTCAAGGACTTGCTAATAAGATGATTGTTGTTATGCCTTACGCAAATGCAGTTCCTGAAATGCAAAATCGAAAAATTAAAGGTGATTTTAATGTTTTAGGTACTGATAATTTTGTTAAAGAAATAATCAATGACGTAATTCCTTTTATAGAAAAGAATTACAAAACTAAAACAGATGCTGACAATAGAGCAATTGCAGGATTTTCTTTAGGAGGTCGCCAAACACTTGCAACAGGATTTGGAAATCCAGATGTATTTCATTGGGTAGCAGCTTTTGCACCTGCAATTTTTGGAGGAGAATGGGAAAAGAATTTTGAAACAGGTGTTTATGCTGATGTTAATGTTTTAAAAGAAAAACTAAAATACATGCGTTTATGCTGTGGAACAGAAGATTTTTTAGTTGAGTCATCTCGTGGTTTAGACAAAACTTTAACTGAAAAAGGTTTAAAACATGTTACATATTTTCCTGGAGGCGGACATACTTGGATGAATTGTCGTGATTATCTTGAATTAACTGTTAAAGATTTGTTTAAATAGTTGATTTTTAATGTTATATAAAAGTCTCTGGTTATAATTAAATAATCAGAGATTTTTTTTTATTCAAAAATTTTATATACATAACTATAAGATATATTATCTAAGTTGTTATTATTTTTTGAATGATTAATAGCCATTTTAGGTTGATTATTTTTAATAAAATTTACCCTAGTAGATTTTAGATTATCTTCTGTTTTATTATAATCACCTAAATATTTTTAGTTTTATATTAACTTCTGAACATGTTTTCATTAAAGTATTTGTGTTTTCAAAATGTAATAATAACCAATATTCAAATGATGGCTTTATACAACGATTGTTTACAATTTTATATTCTGAAATTATTTTACAAAATTAGTTATAATGTTCTTTATTGATGTTATAAACCTCAAGCATTTCTTTTTTACCTTAAAAGTATCAACTTCAAATTTGTATAAAATAAAATATCATTTGGATTTTATTTTCGATTATGACGTATAATTATGAATTTATTTTAAAATTTTGCGACAATTTTCCATTATTATTTAATAAATTTATAAAATTATGATTTTTATTACTTAAAATTGATATTTTTATTTTATTAAAAAATTATCAAAATAACTCATATATTTGTATTCTCATTATTAATTAAAATTTTATAAAAAATGAAAAAAATATTTTTATCAGCTATGACATTGTCAATGATTATTTTGACAAGTTGTAATGGTGGAGGCAAAACAGAAAATACCACCAATCAAGATTCTCTTCAACAACAAGTTTCTGAACCTAAAACAGAAACTCCTAAAGCTGCAGAAACATCTAAATTTCAAAAACCTTCAGAAGATATTGCAAAATTAATTTGGGACAAAAATTTTAAAAGCAAATATAAAGATGATGCAAAAATCGAGGATATTACAATTACAAGTGATAAAAGCATTGATAATGTAATTTATTCTTATAAAACAACTGAATTTTTTGAATATGAAGATGGTGGAATGGTTAATTCTTTTATTAATCATTCTTTAGCTTGTTATCAAAATAATGATGGTTCTTGGCTTGTTGTTGATTGTTTTGATGCTGAAGGAAGTGAAGATATGACTCCTAATTATGCTATTAATTTTTATAATTATAAAGACGGAAATTTAAATTCTATTAATAAAAATTTATTTGAAATAGTTACCAATAAACTTGAAGTTTTAGAAGATGATAAAAAAGGTTTTGGTGGTTATATCGAAAATTTAGCTTTTGAATTTAATCCTACATACATTTTAGTTATTGATGGTGATAAAGTTAATTCATTAACTTGGAATGGTGAAAAATTTGACGTTGCTCCAGCTACTGAAGCTCAATATATTTCTGAAAAAGATTTGTTTTATAAAGTGGCTAACGAAAACAATATTTTAAAAGGAAAACAATTTGATTTTACTTTTGATGGTTATTATCTTGAACTTAATCAATTTATGGTTGATAATTATGAGATGAGTTATGGTAGATTTAAATTAAACAATGGAGGTTATTATATTTATCTTCGTTCTACTGACCAAAATACTAAAGAACAAATTGTTGAAAAGTATCAATTTATTGATGGAAAACTAAGTTTGATTTCTAACAAAGCATTTTTTGATGAAGTTGGTTTATCGATAAATGATGGTCAAGTAATGTTTTCGATTTCTAATATGCGACAAGTTGCATATTTTTATCCTTATAAAGATGATGATTTTGATTATGAAAACGTTAAGGATTTTTATTGGAATGGAGAAAAGTTTGAATAATAGTTTTTTATAATATATACAAAAAAACTCTTGAAAATAAGTTTCAAGAGTTTTTTTTTTTACATTGTTAATTTACCAATCTAAACCATAGGCTTTATTATCAAAATAACCTTCCACTTTAGATTTTGTATCTTCCATTAGATAATAAGTTTTAACAAATTCTTCTTCAGGAAATTCAGCGTTAAGTTCTTCTTCTTCTGACATTAAACTAGTGTCGATACGTTGAATAGTTTTACAAGTTCTATAATTGTCAAAGTATTCATATTCTTCAGAATAACCTTCAGCACCAAGAAGATCAAAATAAATAATTCGTCCTAAAGAGTCGATTGTTGTTATAAATGCCTGATCTTGATTTTCTGTAATTGAGTGTGTAGTTTCATCATATTCGTAAGTACTTTCCATATCATCGCTTTTTACAGAAACAAGTCTGCCTTTGTCGTTATATTCATAAGTGTATTTAATGTCATAATCTTGACTTTTTTCATTAATTAAATCACCGCGATTGTTATAATCAAAATTGGCAATTCTTCCATTTTCAAAAGTTGAGGTTTTTAGTTTTCCATCTTCGAAATATTCATATTTAATACCATCATTATCAATTATTTGTTTATAAGTTTCATCTTTATAAATAATAATTTTTGTACTATTTTGGTCGTTATCCTTAACCGTAACTTTTGTGCCATCGTATTGATATGTAAAATTTCCCGAAACTGAATTTTCTTTAATAAGAAGACCTTTTTCGTTATATTCCCATTTTTCAACAGTATCACCTTTTTTATTTATTGAGTAAAGAGGTTTGTTCCAATTTACATATTTTTTTTGTGAATTTTGAGACACTTCAACTGAATTTTCAGAAGCTTGTTCAGTTTTTTGATTATTGTTTGAATTTCCACAACTTATTAATAATAAAGAAATTGTAGATAAAAATAAGATTTGTTTTTTCATTTTAAAAAATTTTTATGTTTATTAGCGCTACAAAGTTAAACATAATAGAATAATAAAAAAAGTCGAGAATAAAATTTGTTCTCGACTTTAAATCAATAATATTATGAATAAACTAAAATTTTACCTAGCTTGTTTTGTAATGTCATCAATTTCTAGTATATATTCTTGGATATTTTCAACTTCGTTCATCCAACTTTCAATAATTAGAGTTGTTTCTGTATTAATTTCATTAGGAGTTTGCATCCAATTACAAATTTCAAGTGATTCTTCTTGGGTAATATTATTTTGACACATCATCCAATTTTCTAATGCAATAGAATTTTCTTCAAAAATTGCAGGTTCTGTCATCCATTTTTCTAATACGAGAACATATTCAGATTCACATTCATTGGCTTTAAACATCCAACTTTCAAGAGCTAAACTTTCTTCTGAGTCGTCATCGTTTGAAATAATGTTGTTATTATATGATATGTTTGATACTGAAGCTATTACTTCTTGATTAAAGGCTATTATTGTTAAAAAAGCCATTACAAACATTATTGCTGTTTTTGTTACTGAGGTTTTCATGATAGCTGAATTTTTAATGGTTATTACGAACTATTAATTGTATTTTCCATGCAGATAAATTTTTTTGATAACTTACTGTAATTGGATTATTTATATTAATTTTTACGTTGTATAAAAAAAAAAGTTTAAAATTTTGTTAAAAAAATTTGTTTGTTTAATTATTATTATTAATTTAAGCCCATAAAATATCTAAATATTTGTAAATTAGATATTTGTAAAGAATTTATATTGTATATTGTTATAAAAAAAGGCTGTCTTAATAAAAAGACAGCTTTTTTTAACTATAATTATTTAATTTTATTCAACAATTAAATGCATTCCGCAAGTAATTAAATTGTTTTCTAAAGCATAATCTAATATTTTTTTTCTAGAATTTTTAGAATTAGATTTGTCAGCGTCAAAATTAGCGCAAACTTCAGGATGAGGAATTTGTAATTCAATTGCGTGTAATAAGTCACCAATTATCAATAAGTTAGATTTTTGATAAACAGTATGACCTGCAGTATGTCCAATTGCTTCAATAGCAATAATATTTTCAGGGAGCGTATCTCCAAATTCAAAAGTTTTAAATTGATTTTGATATTTATTAATCATTTCAACAGCTTGAGCATTGTTTTGAGTTTTTGCTGATTCGTATTCAAGTTTTGAAGAATAAATTTCGGCATTTTTAAAAACAATTTCACCTTCTTTATTTAACATTCCGCCAATATGATCGCCATGAAAATGTGTTAAAAATACATAATTTATTGAGTCTGGAGTTAAATTTAATGAGGCTAAATTATTAATTAATTGACCATTAGCATTTTCACCATTTCCAGAGTCGAATAAAATATATTTACCATTTGATTTGATTAAAAAAGCACTCATTGTGGTTTTTAATCCTTGTTTTAAATTTAATGCTTCGATTAGAGAGTCAGAAGCATCAGAAAATAAATTTGTTGGAAATAATTTATCATCTAAATTGTCTTTTAACCAATAAAGAGAAAAATCGTCAAATTGTTTTTCTTTAGAATTCAAAAATTGAATTTTGCTGTAATCTTTACCTTGTTCTTGTGGTTGGTTTTGATTTGATGTTTGTTGTGAATTGTTGCATGATGCAAATATTGTTGCAATTAGCGACATTAAAATTATTTTTTTCATATCAATATTAATTTAATTATTAAACAAAATTATAAAGAATGAATTAAATTCAATAATAAAATTGATTTTTTTTAAATATACATAAAGAATATTTTTTGTATATTATCAAAGCAAAGCGTACTTACATTAATAGTATCTCTGCT
>JAKSUC010000071.1 GCA_024413595.1 Bacteroidales bacterium | reverse complement strand
TCAAATCCATTCATTGACAATAAATTAATAATTGATATTTTTAATCGCCAAATTCACTCTCATTCGTTTGAGCAAATAACTTAAATACTTACAATTAACATTTTTTAATAAATAATGTAAACAATAAAAAAAGCTGATAATTATTAAATTATCAGCTTTTTATATAAAAATAATTGAAATTATTTCAAAATATTACGCCACAAACGGAACTCTAAATCTTCGCGGTTAAATTTTTGAACTTCATCGGCAGAAGAAACACAATCTTCGTTATAAACTTGTTCTTGCAAGAAGAAAGATGCACGTTCTACGCCTTCGCCCATATTTACCATAACAACATCGCCATTTTTAATAAGACCTTGTTTTAAAGACTCAAAAAATCCGCCCATGCCAACAGCAGAAGCAGGTCCAATTTTTTCGTTGGTTTTAAATGCTATAAGTTTTGCAACGTCAGCCAATTTATTTTCGTCAAAACGAATAATTTCACCACCTGATTTTTTAGTTAATTCAGCTATAATTGGATATGTTCCAGGAATTCCTGTTCCTAATGTTTGAACTTTTGTTTTAGGATTTTGAATTTTTGGAAAATCATTTTGCCAACCTTCAGGGAAATTATTTGCTTTTGCATTTTCCCATGCCTGAGTCATTGGATCACAAAGACTTGGCTGAACAGAAATATATCTTGGTTTTGTGGTTATTCCAAGTGGTTCTAGTTCTGAAAGAGCTTTATCAACAGCAATAGGTCCAGTTCCTCCGCTAAGTGCTTGAATATAAACTGTTGGCACCTCTCCTACTAAACGTAACCATTCGTAAACCCAAGTTTTTTTAGCTTCAACTCGCAATGGATCTGTGTTGCCAATTGTCATTAAAATATTGTTTTTAGCTGTAAATTCACCAGCTACTTTTTTTGCAAAAGCATAATCACCTTTACAAATAACAGCTTTTTGTCCATAACTTGAAACAGACGCAATGTTTTCTGTTACAGCATCTTGTGGCATAAATACATAAAGCGAAATTCCAGCTTTGGCAAGATAATGAGAAAAAGCATTTGCAGTGTTTCCTGTACTTGCAACTGCGTATTCTTTAATTCCACATTCTTTTAAAACGCTTGCCGAAAGTGTTCCTGCAATATCTTTAAAAGTTCTTGTTGCATTTCCACAATTATGACGCATTGCGTAAACTTTACAATCTACATTGTATTGTTTTTTTGCAAATTCTTCAAGAAATGCCCATCTATCAACTGGAGAAACACTTTCGCCTGCTGATACAATATTTTCTTTATTATCAAGTGGAAGAAAATCAAAATAATGCCATAGATTTTTAACTTCTTCTTTTGTATAAATCAATTCTTTAAGTTTATTGATATCTGTATTATATTTAGCATCAATAAAATTTTTGCCACATTCAGGACATTTTTGTCCTAAATCAAACCATTCTTTAAAAGAGTTAATTTTATGTCCACAATTGCGACATACAAAATAATATTTTGCGCTCATGATATCGTTATAATTTAATTGTTTTGTTCTGAATTTTCATCCTGTGCTTCATATTTCTTTTTCATATTTTCTGCACATTCATCAGAAATCTTAGTTTTTTCTTTAGCTTTTTTAGATGTTATATAATCTCCACCTTTTCTTAAAAATTTAAGTCCACCCATTATAAAATTAGGAAGTGGTTTTTCAGGATTTTTATTCTTAAGATTTAAACCAATATTAAATTTTTCGAGAATTGGAATATAGTATGTTTCAACAAATTCGATAAGATTACCATCAGGATCTTCAATATATGTAAAATGTCCCGAAGCGCCTCCCATATCAAAAATTTCAGCTTCAGAGTCGTATGCTTCAGGATTGCTATCAGTTTGAAAATTAACACCTTTGCTTTCACAAAACTGTTTAAGATCTTTCATGTTTTTAACATCAAAACAAATTTGAATAAATCCAGGATCTCCCCAAAGATGAGATTTAAAATCGTAAATTTTTCTAGGTTTACGTTTGCTATCAACAAGTTGAATTAATTCTATTTGCGACTCATTTAAAAAATTGCTGAAAGGACCTTTTCTAGCATCTTTTTCATGTGCAAGCAAAACACGGCGATATTTTTCATTACCTCCAGGAAGTTGTGCAAAATCTTCAAAAACAGCAGTTTCGTCATAAACAACTTTTGTATAGCCAAGAATTTCGCTATAAAATTTTATAGATTTATCCATATCCGAAACACCAACAATGGCACCATACATACCACCAGTTTTTGACTCTGTTTCTTGAAAAACTATATCAGATTGAACAACTTCGAAAAGATTTCCAAATGGATCTTCAACAAAAAAATGCTCTTTGCCAGCAATATTTTTGCTGAATTTAGATTTAAGTTTAACACCTGCGGTTTTAAATTTAAGATAAGCAGCTGCCACAGTTGAACTTTTAATTTTACCAATAAAAGTACCTAAATCTCCAAGCATAACATCAAAATCAGCCTTTTTAGGTTTTCTTGAAGTATATTGCCAAATTTCAAGTCCACCACCACCTTGCATATTATATGCAAGAATTGTGTGTCGAGTTTGAGGTTTGTGGTCTGTATAAGGTTGCATAAGAGCAGCTTCGCCTGGAGCATCGCTCAATAGAACATCAGCGCCAAAGTTTTCACGATACCAATCCCACGCTTGATATACATCTTCAACACCAACTCCAAGCTGTTGAATTCCACTAATTGTAAATGCCATTTTATGTATGTGTTTTTTTTATTCTAAATAATAAGGTGTAAAAACACCAATTGCAAACCTAAGGAAAAAAAATGAGATACAAAAGTTTTTTTAACCAAAAGATGTATAAAGTTTATTTAAAATTCATGTTTCTTTTCTACCTTTGCAATTATAAATCAAGATATACAGAATGAAAAATTATAAAAAGACTATTTCGATTATAACTTTAGGCTGTAGCAAAAATACTGTTGATAGCGAAGACTTAGCTACAAGATTAACTAACAATTACAATGTTGTTTATGGCGAATATGGCAATGCTGATATTGTTATAATTAACACTTGTGGTTTTATTCTTGATGCTAAACAAGAGTCTATCGACACAATTTTGGAATATGCCAAAATGAAACAAGAAGGTGAAATCGAAAAATTATTTGTTTTTGGATGTTTATCTCAACGTTACAAAAAAGAACTTATTGACGAAATTCCTGAAGTTGATGAATTTTTTGGTGTTAATAGTTTAGAGGATATTTTAAATTGTTTAGAATGTTCCACAGCTTCTAATAATGAAAAAGTTAGAAATATTTCTACGCCAAAACATTATGCTTATATAAAAATTGCAGAAGGGTGCAATAGAATGTGTGCGTTCTGTGCAATTCCTTATATACGAGGACGTTACATTTCTAGAAAAATTGAAGATATTGTTAAAGAAGTTGAACTTTTAGCTAAAAATGGAACTCATGAATTTAATATTATTGCCCAAGATTTAAGTTATTATGGCAAAGATATTTATGGAGATTATAAATTACCTGAATTAGTTGAAAAACTTGAAAAGATTGAAAATGTTAAATGGATTAGACTTCACTATACATATCCCAATAATTTTCCGCTCGAAACTCTAAAATTAATGAAAAATAGCAAAAAAATTTGTCATTATCTAGATATTCCACTTCAACATATCAACGACAGAGTTTTAAGCAAAATGAAACGAGGTCACACAAAAGAAGAAACCTTAAATTTGTTGAAAAAATTTCGTGAAGAAATACCAGATATTGCTTTAAGAACAAGTATTATGGTAGGTTTTCCTGGAGAAACCGATTTAGCATTTAACGAATTAGTTGATTTTGTTAAAGAAACTAGATTTGATCGTCTTGGAGTATTTACATATTCTGCCGAAGAAGGAACTTTTAGTGCAGAAAATTATGCCGACAGAATTTCTCAGAAAAAAAAGCAAGAACGAGCCGACAAAATTATGTCTATTCAACAAAAAATATCACTTGAACTTAATGTTGCAAAAATTGGTAAACAATATGAAATAATTATCGACCGCGAAGAAGGTGAATTTTTTGTTGGACGCACCAAACAAGACTCTCCAGAGGTTGACAACGAAGTTTTAGTGAAAAAAATTGATGCAAAAGATTTTAAAATTGGCAAATTTTATAATGTGGAAATTATTGATGCAGAAGAATTTGACCTTTATGCAAAACCCATTCATAAAAATGAACAAAATGAATGAGCACAATTTTATTATTTCTGCCGTAATTTTGTGGTGTAAAAAGAAAGTAAGTTTAAATACAGCTTTTCAAACTAATAATATAACTCATGTTTAAGCTACTAATTTACCTAGAAAGGGCAGATACAGATTAACAACCTACTTTCAAACAACTCAAATAAAAATAGAACCATTAACAATACCTAAATAATATATATTTTTATAACAATCTAATCAAACTTTTTTAAATTGCAAGTCTTTTTATAATCAGCTTTTTTTGAAAAGATACAAAACAACTCAAACAATTAACGATTTGATTGCCAAATAATCAAAAAATTTACCCAAGATTATTATTTTTAATCTTGGGATTTTTTTTATAATCTTTCGTCTACTATTGATTTATCAAACATACCCTTAACATCATAAACAACTCCATTGGGTATTCTCAAAAAATTTTTAAGATTTAAGCCAATAAACTGATTATGAGCAACACACATAATTACTGCATCATATTTATTTTCTAAAAAAGATAGATTTGTAGTTTCTATTTTGATATTATATTCTTTTAAAACATTTTTAGAATTTACCCAAGGATCATAAATTGTAATATTTTTTGTATATTCTAATAATGTGGAATATATATCAATTATTTTTGTATTTCGAATATCTGGACAATTCTCTTTAAATGTAAATCCTAATATCAAAATATTAGCATCTTTAACTAAAACACCTTTTTTATTCATCAATTTAACAACTCTATTTGCAACATACTCTCCCATTCCATCATTTAATCTACGAGCTTCCAACATTAATCGAGGTAAAACTCCATAAACTTTTGCTTTTTCTATCAAATAATATGGATCAATACTAATACAATGACCTCCAACTAATCCAGGCTTTAATTTTATAAAATTCCATTTAGAAGACGCCACTTCTATTACATCATTTGTATCGATATTCATTGCATTAAATATTTTTGAAAGTTCGTTAAAAAATGCAATATTAACATCTCGTTGACAATTTTCTATAATTTTACTTGCTTCTGCCACTTTAATAGATGGTGCTTTATGTGTCCCATTTTTTAAAACGGAATTATAGATATTATCCACAAAATCTGCTATTTCTGGTGTTGAACCAGAGGTCACTTTTTTGATATTTTCAACAGTATGAAATTTATCTCCTGGATTTATTCTTTCTGGTGAATATCCTGCAAAAAAATCAACATTATATTTTAAACCTGATACTTTTTCTATAATTGGAACACATTCTTCTTCTGTAACTCCAGGATATACAGTCGACTCAAAAACAACAACATCGCCTTTTGAAATTACTTTTCCAACAATTTCACTTGCATTTAAAAGTGGTTTTAAATTTGGTAAATTTCTATTGTCCATAGGAGTTGGAACTGCTACTATATAAAAATTATAATCTTTAATTTTATTAATATCACTTGTACAAATAAAATTATGATTTTGAATTGCATCTTGCAACAAAGATTTAGACAATTCTAACGTAGAGTCAAAACCTTTATTTATATCTTCAACTCTTGCCAAATCGTTATCAAAACCAATAGTTGGATACTTAGTAGAAAAAAGTCGCGCTAATGGTAAGCCTACATATCCAAGCCCTATAATGCAAATTTTTATATCGCTCATTTTCTTGAAAATTTCAATCATGCAAACAAATCATCCATTGTAATCACGTTTTGAAAACGATTTGAATATTCAGAATAATCTAAACCGTATGTTGTTACAAGTATTTGATGAACAGTAGCACGTGTTTTTGTATGAGAAATAAAAGATTGTAATTTTCTACGAAGTTCATCATCGGCTGTTTTATCAATTTTTACTTCTGAATTATAAAATTTCATTTCACAAAGATCTATTATTTTATCAGAACGATTTATTAGCATATCAACTTGAGCACCACGAACTTTTTCATCTGCCGACTCACGCCAAGTTGAAAAATCTGCACTTACACCATTTATTTCTAATGCACGTTTTATTTGAAATCTATGAACAAAACAAACTTCTTCAAAAGCAAATCCTTGCCAAGTTTTTATAATTTGAGCGTTCTCTTTTGCTGTCCAAAAATCAACTTTTAAATTATTTTTTCCCGTCATAAAACTCATCCAAAACAATGTGAAAAGATCGGTAAGTTTATAATATACTTCACGTTTATTCCCTCCAAAATATGTATATGGCATTATAAAATCACTAACTTCTAATGCTTTAATAATATCACTTAAAGTTCCACCATACGGAATTTTACAAAGTTGTGAAATTTCTTTTCGTGTATATCCTTTTCGTTTTTTACTTAAAAGTTTTAGAATTGATTTATATTTCTCTTTATCAATAAATTGCGAAATACATAAACGCTCAAATTCATTATTTAAACGTGCATTTTTACTAAAAAACAATGTGTTTAAAATTTGACTAACACTTTTTCCTTTAGGAACATACGACATATAATAAGGAATTCCACCAATTGCCATATAACATTGCAATTGATCGTATCTTGACATAACAATTCCTTTATTTTGATAATATTTTTCACATTCACCAAGGGTAAAAGGTGTTAAACATATTTTATGTGTAATTCTATTATAAAGTCCACCATAATTGTTTAGTAATTTATCAGAAATCCAAGTTGTTGCAGAACCACAAACTATAAGCATAAGATTATGACATCCATCTCCAAACGAATTCCAAAAATGTTCAAATGCTGTTATAAATCCAGAACCTTTGGTATCTAACCATGGCAATTCGTCTATAAAAACAACTTGGCGTTTATTTGTGGGTAATGATTTTATATAAATTTTCAACATTTGAAAAACATCAAACCAATTATGAGGATTGTCATCAATTTCAACACCACACTCTTTTAATGTGTTACAAAACATTGCAATCTGAAAATCAGTAAGTTGTGCTTTATTAAATTCAATAGGAGACAATGCTGTATGATAAAAAGCCATTCTATTTCGAAACAATTCTCTAATAAGAAATGTTTTTCCAACTCTACGACGTCCATAAACAACAACAAATTCAGATTTTTTAGATCTGTATATATCTTCTAACTCGTTTATTTCCAACTTTCTACTTACAATGTCTATCATAATAATTCAGAATTTATTCAATTTCAAAAATACAAAAAATATAATTCATGGCGAAATAATAACATAAAAATTTCGCCACGAAACTAAAAAAACCAATTTCGTGGCGAAATTTGATATATAAAAATCCGCCACGAAATTAAATAATAAGTTTTTTGGCGTAAAATACATAAAAAAACGCCACGAAACTATGAAAATTGATTTCATGGCGAAATATTAATATTAAAAATCCGCCACGAAACTATAAAAATTAATTTCGTGGCGAAATATTAATATTAAAAATCCGCCACGAAACTACAAAAATTGATTTCGTGGCGAAATATTAACCAAAAAAATCCGCCACGAAACAGAAAAATTAATGATTTATATTATTTATTGTTGTTTCTTATTTTTTAAAACACTCCAAACTATAAAAGATAATAAACCTTGTAATACAGAAACAAATACATATACCCAAGATAATTCTTCAAGGGTATTAAAATTGAAAAAAGAAATAACTAAAGCTAAAAAACTTATTAATAAAATTATTGTATTAAATGGAAATACAGAAACAGCATCTATTGGATTACGATACAATAAATATAAAGATTGTGGTAATAACGACAAAACTAATATTATTGTAATATCTCGTGCTGGTAAATATTCTTCTGTAAAAAACAATAATATCATAAATTCTGTTAAAAAATAGAATGCTGAAATTATAATTAATGCTGTTAAAATATAGATTATTGTTAATTTGTTAATTTTTGAAATAGCTTCTGAAATTTTGTTTTTTGCCAAACATTCAGAAACGTATGGCAACAAAATCATTCCCAAAAATGAATATAATGCAGTGGCAATGGAAACAATTGTTATACCTACAGAATAATACGAAACAGCTTCATTATTAATATATTTACTAATATAAATTACAGGAAAAGCAGAAAATGAAAACAAAAAAAAGTCACCTAAAAGTCTTGGTAATGAATATTTTGCTACTTGTTTGTATTGATATTTAATATCTTGTTTTGATATATTATCATTATAATTTAAACCACCAGATTTTTTTTCAATAATAATAAAAATAAATATAGTGATAAAAGTTAAAAAAGTCCACCAAGAAAAAATATTAATAAGAGTAAGTTTAGGAATAATCAATATAGAAATTGGTAATGATAATTGAACAATTGCTTGTGAAATATTAAACTTTTTGAAATCATTTTTACCTCTAAAAAAAGCGTATAAAAATGATGCCGAAGTTAATATAATTGAATATCCCCAAGTTAAGATATACAATAAATTATCGTCTTCACCAATAATTAAATCAGCCAAAAATGTTTTAAATATAAAAGCAATTAATAAAACCAAAATTGTAATAGTTGCAACAAAACAAATTGAAGAAATAATAAAAGTTTTGGCTTGTTTATAATCTTTTTTCGCTAAATAAATGGCTAAAAAACGCGGAATTGCAATTCCAGTACCAGCTAAAAGGACAAATGAAATAACAGAAATACTGCGTTTTATAACATTATATTCTCCAAAAGTATCAATATCTAATTTAATACTAAGAATTTTGTTAACAGCAAACGAACAAAGCATAATAATCATTTGAACCACAAAAGTCCAAATAACATCAGAAGCCATTTTAGAACTTAATTTTTGCTTTATTGTTTCAATAAATTTCATTTTTTTATTTTTTTTGCAAAAGTAGCAAAAATATCAATTAATAAATTTTTACTAATCAAATAATAAACTATAATATGTCATGATAATAAAAAAAATAGTAACATTTAATAAAATTAAGACGTAGAAATAGGATAATCAATTAATTTAAAGCAAAACAATCTAGAAAAAACATAAAAATTATTAATAAAAAGATATAATATTATTATAATCATTTAGCTAAAATGAATTATGATAAAAATATTATTGTGTTTTATAAAAAAAATAAATAAAACCCAAAAAATCGGTATTTAATTTGTTAACGAAGCTATAAATAAATAACAAATGTATAGGTATATAATAGTCATAATATTAACAGTATTTTCATTTTATGAGTCATTAGCCCAAACTCCGCAAATGAAAAAAATAAGTGATAGTTTGGCTGTAAGGATTATACAATGTACCGACACCACAAAAAAATTACGAATCTATAGTGAATTTTTAACATACAATACCGATATACAAAATTTGAATTATTTTATAACTTCGTGTGAAAATTTAACCCGCAATAGAGAAGATTCAATTATATTAATAAATTGCTATTTAAATTATTCATATTCAAGTATGTGTACAAGTGATTATGATCCCAAATTGATTGAAAATTATCTTCAAAAAGGTATACGAATATCACGAAAATTAAACGATAAAGAGAAATTAGCATTATTATATTATTATGAAGCAATATGTTGCGAAGCAGAAGGAAATATAACAGGAATGTTGGATTATTCAAACGTAGCGCTAGAAAATTATCAAGCCAATAATGATATAAAAGGAATTATAACAATAGAATTAATATTAGGACAAGCGCTTTCAAAAATAAATATGTATCAAAAAGCATACGAACATTTTTTCAAAGCAGAATTGTTGTCTACAGAAATAAACGATTCCAAATCGAAAGCAACATCAGAGGGATTTATAGGAATAATTATGTATCAACAATTTCAAAACGAAAAAAATAATTCAATAAAAATCCCAAAACTAAAACAAGCAATTAATTTTTGCAACTTAACAATAAATGAATTCAATAAATATGACAATATATTTTTGGATGAAATTGTAATAATGGATATGTGTTATATTACCAAAGCTCAATGTTATTTAAAATTTGCCGAAATATATAATGATAAAAAATATACAGATAGTTGTAGTTTATATTTAAACAAAGTTCATAATAATTTATTTGACAATGAAATAAATAGAAATATAGCAGAAGCAGAATTATTAAATTATAAAAAACAATATTCTAAAGCAATAGAAATATTATTAAATACAGAAACAAAAATAAATTCAAATTCATCAATCAATTACCAAAAATCTAAAATATATTATTTAATATCAGAAAGTTATAATGGATTAAAACGTTACAAAGAAGCAACAGAATATATAGATAAAGCCGACTATTATGAAAATCTAAATATAAAAGAAAATTCACAAAAACAATATGCAGAATTTAAAGCCAAAACAATATATGAAAGAAAAATACAATTAATAACAGATGAAAAAATAAGACAAGAAATAGAACATGATAATAATATCAAAATACAAGAAATAAAAACTTATTCAATAATAATAGGAATAGGTTTAACCATTATTATTATCTTAATATTTATGTATACCACCAAAATATATCGCAAAAATTATAAAAAATTTATAGAACATAACAATAAACTAAACATTATAAATCAAGAAATTATCAACAAAAAAAGTGAAATAGAATCACAACATGAAATGATAATGATGCAAAAGGACATAGTTGATAGTATTAATGAAAGTATGACCTCATCAATAAAATATGCATATAAAATTCAAAGTTCAATAATGCCCAAATTCACCGAAATTCAAAAATATTTTACAGAATGTTTTGTAATATTTCGTCCACGAGATATTGTAAGTGGTGATTTTTATTTAGTTTCACAAAAAGGAAATTATAAAATTATTATAATGGCAGATTGTACAGGACATGGAGTTCCAGGAGGACTACTTTCTATGCTTGGAATTTCGGCAATTAATGATATTCTTAGACAAACAAAATTTGATGACAATTTTATGCCAAGTATCATAATTAATAAACTTAGAGAATTTATTATTTCTACATTTTCAAATACCAACAAAGACAATTCAGTTTGTGATGGAATGGATATGACAATTTGTGCAATTGATACAGAACAAAAAAAATTAAAATTTGCCTCAGCAAACCAAAGTATTTTTATTTGGAATAATGGCAATATTTCACGATTAAAAGGCGATAAAATGCCTGTTGGTAGATATATTATTGAAAATAAAGATTTTACAACACAAGAAATTGATATTAAAGAAAATTCAATGATTTATTTATTAACCGATGGTATTCAAGACCAACTTGGAGGTATTTCTCATAAAAAATTTATGATTTCAAATGTTATTAAATTATTTGAAAATATAGGTCATAAATCAGCAGAAGAACAATTTAATATTGTAAATAATACAATCGACAACTGGAAAAAAAATGTAATGCAAGTTGACGATATGAGTATGATTGGTGTTAGAGTTTAATATATATAAACAAAATGAAAACTATAAAAATTATATTATTACTTATCTTAGCATTTATTGTAAAAAATAATTATGCTCAAGATAATTATGAAAATATAATTGATAGTCTAAAAAATGAATATTTAAAGGCAAATTCAGATTCTTTAAAAATTATAAAACTATTACAAATTTCTAAAATATCTTTAGAATTTAAAGAAAGTATAAATTATATAAATGAAGCTATAAAAATAGCAAAACAAACGAATTATAATAAATTGTATTCCAAATGTTTACAACAAAAATCGATAATATTATATAGATTAGAACAATATGATAGTTCTAAAACAATACTACATCAAAATATAGCTTTTTGTGAAGCAAATAATTTATCTGAAGAACTTGCCTACGGATATATGTATTTGGGAATATTTGCTAATGTTGATAATAATCAAACAGAAATGTGGAAATATTATAAATTAGCACTTAACTACTTTACAGAAAATAATGTATTAGAAGGAATGATAAAAATTTATCAATATATGGGTGAATCAAGTGCTATTGTTGGACAATATCAATCAGCATACGATTATTTTAAAAAGGCAATTAAATTAGCAATAGATAATAATGAAAATTTATTTGAAGCAAGTTCTTATAGTTTATATTCATTAGTTAAATTAATAGAAACCGAAAGTGAAAAGGATACTAATAAAATAAAAAAACTAATATTAGAATCTATACAATTTGCAGAATATTCTGATAGTATATTTTATAAAGAAAAAATAGTAACCAATTATCAAAAATTTATATTTAATAACGCTAAAACATTAGCACATGATTATTGTATATTAGCAAGAATAGAAGATAAAAATCAAGAATATTTACAGAAAGCCAAAAAATACATTGATTATATAACCGATTATTATAATAAAAACAACATATCAAATCCAGAATTACAAATAATCAAATGCGTTTGGTTAATAAGTAATAAGCAATATAAAGAAGCTATAAAAAAATTAAAGGAAGTAGAATTATTTGTAAAAGATAAAAATTTAAGTAAATTATACAACAAAGAAATATACCATAATTTTAGTATAGCATATAGTAAATTACAAGAATACGAATTAGTCTACAAATACCAAAAATTGTATATTGAAAATAAAAGAATATTTATAAACGAAAATAATACAAATTTATGTTCAGATTTTCAATCACAACTAATTGCAGATAAAGAAATATTAGATAAAGAAAATGACAAAAAAAGAAATGAAATAGCCAATCAATCCAAACTAGAAAGAACCAAAAAGTTAACATCAATAATATTAATTGGATTAATATTTTTAATAATAATTGCATTAATAATAACAAATTCGTTGTTTAAAAATAGAAAAATAGCCAATAAATCACATCAAATATTTTTGGAAAACCAAGCCAAAAACAAAAAACTAGAAAACCAACAAAAAAATATAGAATTACAAAACGCCAAAATAGAAAAACAACGAGACACAGTTGTTAAAAAAAATAATGAAATAAAATCAAGCATAATTTATGCACAAAGAATTCAAAACGCAGCATTTTCTCAAGATTTAGATTTTAAAAACATTTACAAAGAGTATTTTAAAATATCATTAATTCAATCTATTGTAACAGGACATTTTTATAAAGCTTACAAAACTTCAAAATATAAAATAATAGCATTAGCCAATTGTTCAGAAAATGGAGTTCCTGGTGGATTTTTATCAATGTTAGGGCTTTCATCATTAAAAGAAACACTTGTTCAAATTAATAATTCTGACAATATTCAACCAGGAGAAATTATTTCAAAGTTAGATTTATTATTATCAAATACTTTAAATAAAGAAGAACAAGATTTAAATAGAGACACAATTGATATTTCACTTTGTATAATAGATTTAATAAATAAAAAACTTTTGTTTGCTGGTGCAAATCAAAATATATACCTTTGGCACAATCATAAAGTTATAGAACTATGTGGAGATATTGATAGTATTTGTAGTATAAAGCCATACAACAAAAAATACAACACTATTTCAACCGATATAGATGTTAACGATATGATTTATTTGCCAACAAATAGCTTTTGTAAACAAATTGGAGGTCCAAATAGTGAACAATTTGGTACTTCTAAATTAATTAATATGATTTCTAACATTGCAAACATGCCTTGTAATAATCAAAAAGATTATCTTGAAAAAACAATAATTGATTGGATTAATGGATATAATCAAATTGATGATATTACAATGATTGGAATTAAAATTAAATCTTTGAATATTTAATATTCTTTAATAGATTTATTATAATTTTGAAAAGATAAAGATATAATACTATGGATAGGAGAAAAATAATTATAGTTCAGTTAGTTATGCTTTTTATTTTTATTAATTGTAATTCAGTTTTTGCTTCTGAATATAATACAAATTTACTTAATATCAATATTTTAGGAAATAATTCGATTTTATTTCTAGTAATATTGTTGTTAATAGGAGTATTTTTTATTATAAAATTACTAAACAACAATAAATTAATAAACAATGAAATATTAAAACAACAAGACATAATTAAAGAAAAACAAAATATAATCACACAAAAAACAAAAACAATAAAAGAAATATCAGAAGCATTTTCTGAAACAAAAGAAGATTTAAAATCGAGTATTTATTATGCAGAACGTATTCAACGTGCAGTAATTCCTCAAAAATCAGAAATAAAAAATTTATTTACTAATAGTTTTGTGTATTTTAGTCCTCGAGATATAGTAAGTGGAGATTTTTACACTTGTACACAAACAACAAATTATAAAATTATAATAGTTGCCGATTGTACAGGACACGGCATTCCTGGAGGTTTTTTGTCAATGTTAGGATTATCAGCTCTAAAAGATTTGTTATCAAAACGTATTCTAACAAATAATATTAATCCAGGAGAAATATTAAACGCATTGCGACATTTTATAATCACGTCATTTGCCGAAGAAACAGATGACAACAATACAACAATTAGCGATGGAATGGACATCACATTTTGCGCATTCAACAATGAAATGACGCAACTAAAATATGCAACCGCAGATCATACAATTTACGTTTTTCGTGATGGAGAAATTCAAAAACTTAAAGGGAATAGAATGCCAATTGGACGACATCCAAAACAAGATACTCCATTTGAAACATTTACTTTTGATTTGAAGAAAAATGACATGGTTTATCTTTGTAGCGACGGAATTCAAGATCAATTTGGTGGTGAAAACGATGTAAAATTTATGACCAAACGCTTAGTTCAAATGCTTCAAGATGTTGGTAATGAATCTATTGATAATCAATATCAAACTATTTCTAAAATTGTTGATGATTGGAAATTGGGCAAAAACCAATTTGATGATCAAACTTTAATTGGAATTAGAATTTAACTTTTTTATCTCATTTTTATGAAAACAAACAAAATATTTTTATCACTAGGATTTCTTTTTTGTGCGAATAATATTTTTGCTGATAATATAGAACAATTAAAACAAGAAAAAGAAATATTGGAACAAAATCAACAAGATAAAATATTATTAATATCTTGTATATTATTATTATTAATTGTATTGATAATAGTATATCTACAGATTTCAAAACGAAGGAAAAATTTGATAAACAAAAAAAACAATGAAGAAACGATAAAAAATCTAGATGATGAAATAAATAAACTAGAAACAGAAATATCGGAACAAAACGAAGAATATCAAAAAGTAATAAGCGAAGCAACTTCAAGTATAAGATATGCAAAACGAATACAAAATGCTACATTTTCACAACCTAAAGAAATGGAAGCATTGTTTAAAGAATATTTTATTTTCACAAAACCACATAGTATTGTAACCGGAGATTTTTATAAAGCAATAGAAATAAAACATTACAAAATATTTGTCTTAGCAGATTGTTCAGGACATGGAGTCCCTGGCGGATTTATAACAATGTTAGGTTTATCAGCATTAAAAGAATCATTTTCTAATCATTTTAATGATGATAATCTAGATTTGGGAAATATTCTTGATGAGATGCGCATATTTGTTAAAGAAACGCTAAGAAGCGATAGTAACAATGAACAAAACATCAATGATGGAATGAATATAACAATCTGTGCTTTTGATATTGAAAATAATAGTGTTCGATTTGCAGGCGCCAATCAAAATGTATATTTAGTAAGAGGCAATGATTTAACTACTTATAATGGAGATAGAATGCCTATAGGTTGGTCATTTAAAGAAGAAAATCCATTTTCTGAAACATGTATTCCTACTAAAAATGGTGACATGTTGTATATATTAACAGATAGTCTTCAAAATCAATTTGGAGGAAAGGATAATACCAAATTTTCAATAAAACGTATCACAAATATGCTTCTTCAAATTGCAAATTTACCAATATCAGAACAAAAATCATTTGTTGAAACTACAGTAAATGAATGGGTTGAAGGATATGAACAAATAGATGATTTATCTCTTGTGGGAATCAAATTATAAATATATTCAACATTTATATTTTTTTTTATTTGACAATAAATATAATATATAATTGATTATCAATTAATAAAATTAATTTTTGGGGTATTATTACATTATATGAAATAATACCCCAATTTTTTTGATAGTAGACATTTATCAAACTTCAATATCATATTATTGTTAATGAAAATAAACGAAATGATTATTTTTTATTAAAAAAATATATTAATCAATTTGTTAAATTGAGAATTAGTTGTTATATTTACCTCGTTAAAAAAATTGAAAGTCATATACAATAGTAGACTATTTTCAAAATGAGAATATAAAATAAAGAAATATCATAAAATACAAATAATTCTTGTTTTTGATAAAAATAATATATCAAGAATTATTTTTATCAAAAACAAGGTATATTCATAATAATTCTTTAAATTTTATTTTGTAAAATAAAGTATTAATACGATATTTGTAATCGTTTTAATACTAAAAAATCTTTATAAATAAAATATTGTTTTAAAGAATTTAAATAAGTTCAAAACAAAATTAAAATA
>JAKSUC010000070.1 GCA_024413595.1 Bacteroidales bacterium | reverse complement strand
AGCTGTTTTCGAGGACATCGGAACGCATTCTACATACTTGATTGATAGATTGATTTTACAACAATTTTAAAACGGCGTTAAAACGGTGTTTTAATACCGTTTTAACGCCGTTTTGTATCTTAATTTGTCCACTATTTTAATTAATAGATTAATATACAATTATTTTTAAATTTCTTTTAGAATTTTACTTTGTTTTTTCTTTTGCAATCTTAAAATATTTATAAATTGTTGCTATTGATTTTTGTAAAATTTTTGCTATTTCTTTGGCGGTTTTTCCACTTTGGTGTAATTGATACGCTCGTTTTATTATTTCGGGCGGTTGTTTTAACTCTGTCCATTTTTCTGCTGTTTGCCAATTTTGCAGAGTACGCAAAGGAATATTTAACAATATTGAAATATCATTTAATGAATAACCTATTAAATATTTTTCTTTTGCGGTTGTATGGCTATCTATTTTATAAGATTTTCTTTTTTTCATAATTTTAACGTATTTATTTATAATTTTGGAATAACGTATTTTTTGAATATAACTTAAATGTAACCAAATACACATTTGTAAAGGCGTGTATATAACGTAATTTTTTAATATTTTTTACTATTTAACCCCATGTTTAATTTTTAAGGAATTTAAAGGGGGCGAATGTATTTTAATAGCTTTTATTATTCTTTTTTTCATTTTTTGGGGGTGTATTTCTGAATTTTTATTTATAACGTTACGTTATTTTGTTTTTTTTGGGGTGTTGAAACGTATTTATAATAAAATCAAAAAATTAAATATACATTATATGTATATTTACTTTGATTTTGGGTTAATTTTTCAAAATTCATTATTTTAACTTTATTTTTGTAATGTTTATTAACACTTAATGATTTATAAAATATTAATTTATATTTTTTTACGTTTGTTTGTTTTCGGGGGCGTATTCATTACGCTGTATAATTGTTTTATAAGTCAATATCTTATCATTAACCGCACTTTGAATATGTGGTATAGTATCTATAATTAAATTTTCTAGATGGTTTTTAATTTCTTCTAATTCTTTAATCTCTTGTTTTAATAATTCTTTTGTATACATTTTTTAACTTTTTTTCGGTTTTGTTGCTTACGCTCAAAAATCAAAGATTTTTGAAATTATTTGCAACTTTTTTTTTCTTGAAAAAAAAGTTGCTCAAAAAAAATCGCTTTTTCTTTTTTTCTTTTTTTCTTTTTATAGTTAATTCCAAATTTGGAATTATATTACAAGTAACCATATTATTTAATTAAGGACATGACACTATATTAAGCGCCAAAATTTCGGGTTACTGAACGCTATTTGTTTAAATCGTATCAAAAAGAATTTTATATATTATTGATTATTAATATATTATATATTTTTAGGGGGACTGCCCATAAGGGCATATTTTTTGTATTTCATTAATTAACAGAGTGTTAAACTCTTTTTCAAATTCTGTTTGTATAACTTGTATATTTTTATAATTACCATTGTTCCAATCATTTACAAATTTTATTTTTGTTCTATATTGTTTTAAACTTATTTCATTATTATGATATTTTTCTTTGTATTTCTCTATAAAAGAATTACAACCTATATTAATAATTTCTTTTATATTCTCTATTTGGCTATTTTTCAAGCCGTTAGATAATATTAATTTCTCAAATGATATATTACTAAAAGCCTTTAGAAAAATATCAATATCGTAACTAACTTGCTTTATATCAATTAATTGTTTTAATGTTAGTTTTGGAGGGCGTTTTCTTATAAGTTCAATTCTTAAAGTATTTTTAATTTTTTCGTGTTTCCTTTCCTTTTGTTCGTGTGTTTTATCATATATTTTAAAAATTGTTCTTATATTTTTTCCTCTTGTCGTCGTTCGTTCAAATGTATAATTGTAGCTATCGTCTATTAAAACTTTGTCAAATAATTGATTTTTAACACGTTGCATTTTTGCAATATATTTACTAGGTTCAAATTTTGTGTAAAGATTTAAACCTATTTCATAATATTTAACATTTGCTGTGTATAAATCTATATTTATACTTTGCATTAGTAAATAAAAGGCGTGTAACGCTTCATTATAATTGAAAGGTGTTGTATTTATCCAAATTTTATAAATATAATTATTATAAAATTTGGCTAAACTTACTTTTATTTCTATTTTCCATTTATTACAATTATCTTTTATAATTGCTATATATAGAGGGTTATTTTTTAGCGTTGTATATTTTTGCGGGTCGCCTCTCGCATCGTATGAAACATTAAAAACATTATTACTTACAACGTTTTTAAGTTCTGTTTCATTAATATCTTTTGATAATTTAATTAAATCATACATTTTGTATCTTGTCTAATTCTTGTTTTATTTTAAACATATCCTCCTTAATAGATTGATAACGATTAATATTTAAGTCAAAATCACAGTTATGTATAATACAACTTTTTAAATTAATTAATTGATTTTGTAATTTAATTAATTTTAGCCTTAATTCTTTTTCGTAATCTGCATTTGTGGGACATATTTCTAAATTATCTAAATCGAACATTTATAAATTTTGATTTTGTTGTTTCATGTAGTTTTCTACCTCACTTTTACTATATTTTAAATTTCTACCATCGCCAAAAGTGTGTAATATTCCTTTTTGACGTAGAAAATATAAGGAAGTGCGTTTTAACTTTAATTTTGTTTCGACCTCTTTTTCTGTTAGTAGTTCACTATCTAATGAACTGATAAAATTTTTCACATCAATCATTTCGGTTTTTAACATTCTTAGTTCATTAACCATAATTTGAATGTTTTTCGATACAGCATCAAACCAATTTAAATTTAATGCCATTTGTGTGGTGTTTTCTGTTTGTTGCATAATCTTATAATTTTATGTTTTGGTATAACATTAATGTTTTGGGTGTCACAACTTAATATTTAAAAAAAAACTATTTTAATTTAAAGACTAATAATTGTTTTATATTATCAATACATTTATTAATAATTTCATCTTTGTTATCATAATTATTAAAATACCATTGTAAAAAAGATATATTACTTATTTTTTTATTTTCTATATAAATACATATATGTTTCCATTGTAGTCCTATTTCTCCAAAAAATACATCTATATCATATTCAAATAATTCATTAAAATAATTTTTACACATTTGATATGTATTTTCGGTAACATCGACAAGATTAAAAAATAATTTTTCTTTATTGTTCAATTTATCATATATGTTAAAAAATAACATATCTTCCATGTTTTTTAAGAAAAAATCTTTTACATTATTATCAAACCATTCTATAAAATAAGAAAAAAGGGGAATTTCTTTAAAATAGAATGTTTTATTAGTTGATATTTCAAAGAATTTTATAATATTAGATAGCGTATTTTTAAATTTTTCTGATATTTTTAATATTTTATAACTTTCTTTTATAGGTGCTTTATATTTAAATTCATTTATAAAGTATAATATATTTGTAATTTTTTCACCATTTAATAAATTAATACCGTTTTCATTGGTAAATATATTATCACTAAATGGCATTGTTATTTTATCACAAAGATATTTACTAAATGATAATTCATAACTTTGTCTATTTATAACCACTCTTAAATAAATAGGATAATAAATTACATCTGAATTATTTTCAAGTGTAATTTTACGCCCTTTTTTATATGCAAAGAATGTAAAAGACATTGTATTAACTAATATTCTTTTATTTTCGGCAAAGTTAATCATAATATAAACGTACTCCAAAAGTTTTTATTAAAAAATTTAAACATATATTTTTTATTATTAATTATTTAATATTTAATAATTTAACTACCTTTGTCTCGTGTGGTTTTTGGGTGGACTCAAAATTTTTAATATTAATTTTTTGTTCTAAAACTGCAATTTTTTGTTTTAGATATTCAATTTCTTGAATTGTCTCTGAATAATCTTTTAATAATTCTTTTAATAAAGTTTCCATGATATTCTATATTAAATTATTAATTTTATAATATATTCTAATTAATTTAACTAAATCTTTTAACCCTTTAAAATCGGTATCATAAATTTTAAATTTACTATTAATTAAATTTATTTTTGGAATATCTGTTAATTTTATTTCTTGACTTAAATCTGTAATTACTATTCTATAATATAATATATTTGGTTTGTAATAAACAAACAAATATCTATTTCTTTTCAAGAAAAACATAAAACCATAATAATTTTGTTTATTAAATGATATTTTAACTTGTCTTAACCATAGTAAACCATCTTCAAATATTTCTAATAAATTATTATTTTGAATAACTTTGCTTATATCACTAATAATTTTATTATATTGTTCTTTTAGTAGTCTACATGGGCTTAGATTTATTTTTATACTTGTTACCTTTTCAGAAATGTATTTAACTACCATTTTATATTTTTTAAATTATCATTAATCGTATTATCTAATAATTTGGCGTAAATCTGTGTAGTTTGTAAATTTGAATGTGCTAGTAATTTACTAACAACCATAATATTTACACCTTTATTTAATAAAATTGTTGCAAATGTGTGCCGTGCTGTATGTATTGAAATATGTTTAATATTTAACATAATGGCAATTTTATTTAAACATTTATCTAATTTTGACGTATTTAATATATTAAATAATAAATCATTATCATTTTTTTTGTATTTATTAATTATATATATTGCTTTACCGTTGAATAATTCAGAAATAGGAATTTTTAATAATTTATTTACTTTTTTTATATTAGTTTGTATATATGTAATATTATTTTCTTGTATTATATTGCTTGGTGTTAGTCTTATTATATCGGATATACGCAAGCCAGTATAAACGCCAAAACAAAAAACATCTCTACAATAATTATATATATCTGATTGAAAAACACTATTTTCTATTATTGCAAATTCATTTTCATTTAAATAGTTTTTTTCAATATATGGCATTTTTATAGAATAGTTTTCAAAAGGTAATTTTTGTAACAATCCTTTTTTGTATGCGTTGTGTGTCCACGCTTTAAAGCATTTTAAATAGGTTGCAATCGTGGACTTTTTTTTATTATCTGATAGTAAAAAATTATTATAATCTTCTATTAATTGATAATTAACATCTTTAAATAAAATAGGTGTTTTAAATTTTTTTAATTTTTTTAAAGCAATTAGATTACTTTTTTTTGTTCCATCTGTTTTGTTTTTGTCAGTTAATAACAAATTTTCAACAAATAATATAAAATCGTTTTTCTTGTCAGTGTTGAGACAATCAAAAACAAAATCTATGTTAAAATTTTCATTCTCAACCATTTTAAAACAATGTTTTTCAATTTTATCCTTAATTAATGCAATAGATTTATTTTTATCTATTGCATTAGACGCCGTTTTTTTAATTAGTTGTCTTTTGGCGTCCCAATCGTCTTTTTTAATACAAATCTTTGTATTATAATACTTTCGTTTGTTGTTAGAATACACACAAATAAAAACGGGGGCGGTGCCGTCCTTTTTTAGTTCTCCTTTTTTATTCCAAACAACTGACAATATAAAATCATTTTTCATAAGAATATAATTTAAATGTTTTGGGTAGCAAAACTATTAAAAAAAATTTAGACACCCAAAACATTTTAAACAAATTTTGATTATTTTTTTTATTATTAATTTTGTGGTGTTCTGAATAAGGGGGACAAAAACGAATACAATAAAAGCGAACGAAAAATAAAACTAATAAACTATAAAAATCAATTAAAATATTATATATTAGCAAATTAATAACAACGGTAAACGTTTATATTTTACCGTTGTTTATGTTGATAAATTTCTGTTAAAATTTTTCCAATCTATTAAATTTAATAGTTGTTTTAATATTGTTTTTGATGATTTATTCATAATTTTGCCTTTGTAATATTATTTTTTGGACAATCACAATATTACAAAAAAAGGCTATCTCTTTACTGAGATAGCCTTAATTTTTTTTATTTTTGGGTCGAAAAAAATGTTTTCTCGGACAACAATAATTTTTTTTATATTGCTAACTTACCGATTACTAAAAATATAAAAAAAGCCAAGCGCCGAAGGTGCGTAATTAAGTTAACCGTATGCGTAGCTTACGGAAAACCACCACTCAAAACCCAAGCACCGAAGGTGCTAATATGTTAACCGTATGCGTAGCTTACGGAAAACTCAAAACCAAGCACCGAAGGTGCGTAATTAAGTAAACCGTATGCGTAGCTTACGGTAAACCGCCACTAAAACCCAAGCACCGAAGGTGTTAATTAAGTTAACCGTATGCGTAGCTTACGGAAACCACCCCACTCTAACCACAAGCACCGAAGGTGCTAATTAAGTTAACCGTATGCGAAGCTTACGGAAAACCACCACTCAAAACACAAGCACCGAAGGTGCTAATTTTGTTAACCGTATGCGCAGCTTACGGAAAATCACCTATCAAATCTCGAGCACCGAAGGTGCTAATTTTGTTAACCGTATGCGTAGCTTACGGAAACCACCCCACTCTAACCACAAGCACCGAAGGTGCTAATTAAGTTAACCGTATGCGAAGCTTACGGAAAACCACCACTCAAAACACAAGCACCGAAGGTGCTAATTTTGTTAACCGTATGCGAAGCTTACGGTAAAAACACCCCCACCCTACAATAAGCACCGAAGGTGCTTAACTATTATATAAAAACCAGTGATAGAATATTTTTTTGTTATCAATTGATTGTTTAGAAGAGATTGTTTAACATTTAAAGAATAAAATAAAATTCAAACTAAATATATAAGTAGCAAGATTTTTACTAATACAAATGAACTATTATAAAAAGTTTACCAAATAGGCGTTTTATCATAATTTTTAGTACCAGAAATAGTTTCTTCAATCCAACCATTAATAGCAAAAATTGTTTTTTTTGCAGAAATTATTAATTTCAAATCATTGATTTTCAACCGTCTGTTTATTAGACGAAACATGTATATAGGTGTAAATCATAATATTAAACTTCCAAATATCAAACAAAATGGTTTGTTTTATTATTATCAAGCCAACAAAAGATTTTTAGAATAATAATTTAAACCATTCATTACCATTTATAATAAAGAAATATAAAAAAAAGAAAAATTTTAAAAAAAAACAAAAAATGTATTTATGTATCAAAAATAATAATTACTTTTGTTCGGATATGGTTAAGATTATATAAATCGGTTTCAAGGTAATGCCACATTACCGAGAACCGGTTATATAATCGATTTTTTATATAACGCCTTTCTTAAAATTTACATAATAAACCTACAAATAATATCATGTTGCATTTCTGCAATTTTTTCTGTACTATAATTTTTAAGAAAAAAATCAACCGTAGAAGTTTGAATATCTACAATATTATGATTTTTAATAAAATCAGGCAAAGAATTTAAAGTATTTAAAATAGAATTTTTAGTAAAACCAGTTTTAATACCCAACCCATTATTAAACAATTCTGGAAAATTACATTCATCAGTAATGATAGGAATAGCACCATTCATACCAGCTTCTACAACAGACGTTGGAAAACCTTCACTTTGAGAAGGAAGAATAAAAAAACTAGCATTTTTAAGTAAATCAAATTTTTCTTGACCTCGTATAGATTTGGGAACAATTTCTAGATTAATGTATTGATTATGGAGCTTATTTATAAAATTCTGTATATTAATTAATTCTCCATCATCAGGGCCAACAACTTTTAATTTAAAATCATTATTTAAAAACAAATTAGACTCTACAAATGCTTCTATAAGTTGTAAAACAGATTTTTTAAAATTTAAACGTCCAAGAAATAAAATTTCATAAGGTTTAGGTTTTTGAATAATTGGTTGTGATTTAAAAGAATGAGTTCCATTTGGAATTAAAATAGTTTTATTTTTAAAATATTTATCCAAATTACCTTGTTCTACACTACTCACCGCACGAACCAAATCGGCAGATTTAACCATAATTTTTTCCTTAAAATTAAAATAGATAAATTTTCTAAGCCATTTGTTTTTCATTCCCCAAGGTTCAAGCATTCCATGAGGAGTATAAATCCAAATAAAACCATGTTTTTTTAAACAATATCCCCAACGTGTTGGAAATCGCCAAACTCCATGAGTAATTATAACAGTATTTTTAGGGTCAAGCGATTTTGATGTTATCAAATATTCACAATTTTTTACAGATAAATCATCTAAAGCTAAAGGTAATGCGCCGTAAAATTCTTTGTTATTAGGCAGTTCTTTATAATTAGGAAACCAAATTTCTGACTCAAAACCATATTTTTCTTTAAGAATGTTTGCTGTAAAAATGGCAGCATTCCAAATTCCAAAATTTACATTATCAATACGGTCAACAATGTTGATAATTTTCATAATTTAGTAAATTTAAGAGGTTTTCAGCCCAAATTTTAGGCGTATAATCTGAAATTGTTTTTAAAGATTGATTTGACATCTCAATTAGTTGTGGTTCTGACAATTCTGATATTTTATCAAAACAATCTATCATAGAATTTATATTACTAGAGTTAAATATAAAACCATTTTTGTTGGATACTAAATCAGGAGCACAACCTACGCATTCAGAACAAGCAATTGGCAAACCTGCCGACATTGCTTCGTTAACAACCAATCCCCACGGTTCAAATGTACTTGCTAAAACAAAAAATGACGATTGTGAATAAATTTCTGGTAATTTATCATAACTTGCCCAATCTGAAATTATAATATTATCATAATTTTCTGTTTGTTTTATTAGATTATCTTTTAAAGGTCCCGCTCCTACTAACTTTAATTTCCATGTTTTAGATAATTTTGATTTTATAAAAGCGTTGATTAGCATTTCTTGATTTTTTTCTTTGCTAAATCGCGCCATACATAACATAATTTTATGATTAGGATTATATCCTAACTTATTTTCAAAATGTTGATTATCTATTACAGAATATGGTGTATTTATGTTTTCAACTTTAATTTTCAAAACATTTTCAGCAAAATTTTTAGCTCTTATTCCAGATACTAAAAACTTATCAGCAAAAAGTCTTAAAAACCAAGATTTTAAAATATTACCAAATGTTCTAGAACCATACCAAGACTCAGAAAATAATAAAACTTTTCTTCCAGAAATTTTAGACCAAACAATAAATAATAAATATTCTATTCGACCATAACCTGCAAGGCAACAATATTTAATCTTATTTTTTTTGAGAATAGAAACAAAATTTTTAAAACGTTTTAAAATATCATATTTTTCAGCAGGTTTATTACTTAATATAAAATGATTATCCACATCGCCGACATTCCATTTATAAAGATTATCACTACCAGCAAGATCTGCACTATAAACAACATTATTAGTTATTAAACTTTTAACAGCATTTATTCTAGCTAAATGATAATCACCAATACGATCCCAAACGATTAAGATATTTTTCACAATAAAAAACTACTCAAAATATTTAACAAAAAAAAGCAATTCTCTAAATTCAAAAATTTAAAGAATTGCTCAACAATACATTACATAATAAAAATTAACTTACCAAAATATTGACTTTGTTGTTTTTACATTCCACAATACCCCCATTAATTTCAAAAAATTGATCAGGTTGATTAAAAAATTCAATTTTAATCTGCCCTTTTTCAAGAGTTGAAATAATAGGTGCGTGTTTATCCAAAATTTCGAACGAACCATTAGTTCCGGGAAGACTAACTAACTTAGCCTCACCAGAAAAAATATTTTTGTCGGGTGAAATTATTTCTACTGTCATTTTTTAGCAAATTATTTAGAAGACTCTTTCAAAAGGCGTTCACCTTTTTCAATAGCCTCTTCAATTGTACCAACAAGGTGGAAAGCAGCCTCTGGATATTGGTCAACTTCGCCATCCATAATCATATTGAAACCTTTAATAGTATCTTCAATAGGAATAAGTTTACCTTTAAGACCAGTAAATTGTTCTGCAACGTGGAAAGGTTGTGACAAAAATCTTTGAACACGACGAGCACGACTTACAGTTAATTTATCTTCATCAGAAAGTTCTTCCATACCTAAAATATTGATAATGTCTTGCAATTCGTTATAACGTTGAAGAATTTGTTTAACTCTTTGCGCAGTATTGTAATGTTCAATACCAACAATATCAGGAGTAAGAATTCTAGAAGTTGAGTCTAACGGGTCAACAGCAGGATAAATACCTAAAGAAGCAATTTTTCTACTCAAAACTGTTGTTGCGTCCAAGTGACTAAATGTAGTTGCTGGAGCAGGGTCGGTCAAGTCGTCAGCAGGTACATAAATTGCTTGAACAGATGTAATAGAACCGTGTTTTGTTGAAGTAATACGTTCTTGCATTGCACCCATTTCAGACGACAATGTTGGTTGATAACCAACCGCAGAAGGCATACGACCTAACAAAGCAGATACTTCACTACCAGCTTGTGTAAAACGGAAAATATTATCAATAAACAACAAAATATCGTTACCTTTACCTTTTTGATCGCCATCTCTAAAATATTCTGCAACAGTCAAACCAGAAAGAGCAACTCTTGCACGTGCTCCTGGTGGTTCATTCATTTGTCCAAACACCATTGATACTTTGGAATTTTTAACGGCTTCTGGATCTACTTTTGACAAATCCCAACCTCCTTTTTCCATATCTTCAACGAATTTTGGACCATAACTCATAACGCCAGACTCTAACATTTCGCGCAATAGGTCGTTTCCTTCACGGGTACGTTCTCCAACACCAGCAAATACTGATAATCCAGAATATGCTTTAGCAATATTGTTGATTAATTCCATAATCAACACTGTTTTTCCTACACCAGCACCGCCTAACAAACCAATTTTACCACCTTTGGCATATGGTTCAATTAGGTCAATAACTTTAATACCTGTGTAGAGCACTTCTGTTTCCGTGGTTAGTTCCTTGTATTTAGGAGCTTCACGGTGAATTGGATAACCGTTTGTTTTGTCGAATTGTGAAAGTCCATCAATTGGATTACCAACAACATTCATTAATCGACCTTTAATTTGTTCGCCAATAGGCATTTTTATCGGACTTCCCGTTGGATATACTTTCATTCCTCTGTGCAAACCGTCGGTACTATCCATAGCTATTGTACGAATAGTGTGTTCTCCAATGTGTTGTTGACATTCTATAATCAACTTTTCGCCATTGTCACGGGTAAGTTCCAGAGCATCAAGTATGGCGGGTAGTTTTCCGCCTGTAGACTCAAAACTAACGTCTACTACCGGACCGATTACCTGTACTATTTCACCATAATTATTCTCCATGGAATATATTTTTTGTTTCTTAATTCAATTTTGACATATCACAAATTTAAGATAAATTCTGATTGATGGGTAACAATTTTGTAACTTTTTTTCTTTTTTTTTCAAATTTTTATTCTTGATTTTTAAATTGTATGTTTGTATATTATTTTATTTAACTATTTTAAGTTGTTAACTTATGGATAATCAGATTAGAAGAATTTCTGCTCATTATATTTTCACTAATATAGATAATCCTATTAAAAATGGAATTGTTTCTGTTTTGAATGATGGTACTATTGTAAATATTGAAAAATCTAATAAAGAAACTGCAAATACTGAATTTTATAATGGTGTAATTGTGCCAGGGTTTGTTAATGCTCATTGTCATTTAGAACTTTCTCACATGAAAGGTATTTTAAAACCTGGTAAACATTTAATTGATTTTTTATTAGGTATAAATAATTTAAGAACCGATATTTCTTATAAATCTGAACCTGCTATTAACGCCGACAGACAAATGTTTATTGATGGTATTTCGGTGGTTGGAGATATTTCTAATAGAACTGATTGTGGTAGTATAAAAAATAATAGCAAAATTTTTTATAAAAATTTTATTGAATTGATTGGTACTTCAAACCAAAGAATTGTAAAAAATATTGATACATATAACAATATTAAAGTTGAATATAATAAATTAGGAATTTCTGAAAATGATATTATAGCTGTCCCTCACGCTCCATATTCAGTTAGTCCTATGATGTTTGAAACTATTAATCAATTAAATAAAAACAAAAATATTATTTCTATTCATAATCAAGAAACTGAAGCTGAAAACGAATTGTATATTTCAGGTAAAGGCGACATGAAAGAAAAATTTCCTACTGCAGGAATAGACGTCTCCCTTATTCCTACTACTGGTAAATCTTCTTTACAAAGTTATGGTAAATATCTTAGAGAATATGAAAATGTACTTTTAATTCATAACACTTTTACAAAACAAGATGATATTGATTATGCAAAAAATAATTTTAAAAATCCGTATTTTGTGTTGTGTCCTAATTCAAATTTAAATCTTGAACATTGTTTACCAAACGTGAAATGCTTTATAAAAAATAATTTAAATATATGCATTGGTACCGACTCTTTAAGTAGCAACAATCAATTATCTATTATTGAAGAACTAAAAACATTAAGAGTGAATTTTCCTGATATTGATTTTGAAACTCTTTTAAAAATGGCAACAATTAACGGTGCTAAAGCATTACAAGTTAACAACAATTTTGGGAAAATTGAAATTGGTAAAAAGCCAGGAATTGTTTTAATAGAAAAATTTGATTTTGAAAATATGAATATCAGCGTAAATTCAAAAGCTAAAAGAATTATTTAAAAATTAAGAATATACCTCAAATTTATTTACTTAATTCATTAAATAAAAATATTGTATGAACATCAATCTTCCAATATCAGAAATAATACCTGAATTATTTGAAAAACTAAAAACACACAATACTCTAATAATAACCGCACCTCCAGGAGCAGGTAAATCCACGCTATTACCTTTATCAATATTAGAAAATAATGATATTAATAAAGGTAAAATTCTTATGTTAGAACCTCGTAGACTTGCTACGCGATCTATTGCAATAAGAATGTCAGAAATGATTAACAAAAATGTTGGTGAAGAAATTGGATATAGAGTTCGTTTTGAAACATGTGTTTCTGAAAAAACTCGTTTAGAAGTTCTTACAGAAGGTATTCTTACTAGAATTTTACAATCTGACAATGAATTAAAAGGTGTTACAACTATTATTTTTGACGAATTTCATGAACGGAACCTAAATGCAGACCTTGCACTTGCTTTATGTAGAGAATGTCAACAGATTTTACGACCTGATTTAAAAATTATAATCATGTCGGCAACTATCGATACAGAAAAACTTTCTAATCTGTTAAATGCTCCTGTTATTGAAAGTAAAGGTAAAATGTTTCCCGTTGAAACTATCTACGAAGGAAGTTGTGATGAATTTTTTATTGCAGAACAAACAACAAAAACTATTTTAAAAGCAATTAAGAGCTATCAAGGTGATTTATTGGCATTTTTACCTGGTGAAGCGGAAATTCATAAGTGCGAAGAGATGCTAAAAAAACAAAATTTAACTCAATTCGCTATACATCCACTATATGGATTGTTACCTCAAAGCAAACAATTATCTGCTATTTTTCCTGATAAAAATGGTAAAAGAAAAATTGTTCTTGCCACATCTATTGCCGAAACTTCACTAACAATCGAAGGTATTAAAATTGTGGTAGATAGTGGATTTTGTAAAATTCAAAAATTTAATCCTAATACAGAATTATCTCATTTAGAAACAGTTAAAATATCTCAAGATATGGCTGATCAAAGAAAAGGACGTGCAGGTCGTTTATGTTCAGGAGTTTGTTTTCGTCTTTGGTCAAATGCAGATATGATGAGAATGGGAAAAAATCGAAAACCCGAAATTGAATACGCTGATCTTGCGCCTCTTGTTCTTGATTTAGCTAAATGGGGAGAAAATAATGTTGAAAATTTAACGTGGCTTACACCGCCTCCAAATCATAGTATTAATAAAGCAAAAGAAATTTTATTAGAACTAGACGCAATAGATGAAAATGGAAATATTACTTCTCAAGGTTTAGAATTACAAAAAATACCATGTCATCCACGTATTGCAAAAATGCTAATTGAAGCGTCAAAACTAAATATACTTTCGCTTGGTGCAGACATTGCATCAATTCTCGACGACCGAGACCCTATGAATAAAGAAGTTGGAATAGATATTAATCTGAGAATTGAAGCATTACGTAAAAATCGTGCTGAAAATCGTCATAATAAAATGTTTGATAGAATTGAGAATAATGCCTTACAATATAGAAAGATATTCCATTCGCAGGTAGATAATAATGATTTTGACTATTACGACACTGGATTATTGCTTGCATACGCTTTTCCTGAAAGAATAGCCTCGGCAAAACCTGGAAATAATGCTCAATTTATGTTAAGCAATGGAAGTATTGCAATGGCTGATCATAACGATACTCTTGCAAACGAACCTTGGTTAAGTATAGCCTCGTTAAATGCTCGTGATGGAATTGGTAAAATTTTTCTTGCTTCGCCATTAAATCCCAGTTCTTTAAAACAAATGATTAAAGAACGTGACAATATAACTTGGAATACAAAAAAAGGTGGACTTATTGCTCGACATGAAATGCGTTTGGGAAATATTATTTTAAAAGAAAAGCCTTTGAATAATATTGATAATGAGATAATTGTTAATTTAATTATTGCAGCTATAAAAAAAGAAGGAGAAAACTTATTAAACTTTAATGAAGAAGTAATTCAATGGCAAAATCGTGTTAATAGTCTTAAAATATGGAACAAAGAGCAAGAATGGCCAGATGTTTCTACTAAAACTTTGATTTCTAATTGTGAACAATGGCTTTCTCCATATTTAAACGGAATAAAAACTTCAGAACAATTAAAAAATCTTGATTTACTTGATCCTCTGCAATATAATTTAGATATAAAATTACAATCATTACTTAATAAATTAGCACCCAAAACAATAGAAGTCCCAACTGGAAGTAAAATTAAAATTAAATATCGTGAAAATGGTGAACAACCAATACTTGCTGTAAGATTACAAGAAGTTTTTGGCATGTCAGAAACTCCAAAAATCAATAATGGCAAAATTTCAATATTGATGCACTTATTATCACCAGGCTATAAACCTGTTCAAATTACTTCGGATTTAAAAAGTTTTTGGGAAAATACATACTACGAAGTAAAAAAAGAACTAAAAACAAGATACCCAAAACACATTTGGCCAGAAAATCCAATGAACGAAAAACCTAACAGAAAATAATAAAATTACATCTAACAATAATTATTATTTAAAATATGTGGTTGGTTATTTGTCTTTTGAGAAGAATAACATAGTTAATTTTTTTTTAATTTAAAATTTTACAGTTTTCCACCCATTAATATTTCTCTCTTTTGAACTTATATTCACTCCACATTTTACAACCTTTCTTCCATTAATTCTATCTTGATAAGCAATAGAATATCCTTTATCATCAATTTGTTGTAATGCTTCTTCGGGGGTAGAATTTATTTTTATTTCTAATACAAAAACTGATTTTTTACCAAAAACAACAATATCAGCACGTCCGCGTATTGATTTAACCTCAACATGAGTATTTTTATTAAACATACTAAACATCATAAATATGATATTTTGATAAAAACGCTCACATTTTTCTTTATCTTTCCAATCTTTTTTAGTCATAACATCATACGGAATTGATGCTATCCAAGATTTTATGGCGGTGAGAGCTTCATCAATACTATCGTTTTTTATTGCTTCATAAAAATTGTAAACAATAGAATCGTTTGCAATTGAATCTAATTTAGAAATTGTTGGCAATAACGACTCTGATAATCCAACACGTACTTCTTTATTGGGAAGTCCTAATGTAAACATTTTTGAGTCATTATCATAATTTTTAATTGTAAGATATCCACTTTGAAATAATAATGGCAGTGCATTTGTTAATTCTGTAGCTGGTATATCAAGAGAAGAAATAGTTAATTTCGTATTCTCTAATTCAGCAAAATTCGTATTAAAACGTTTTAACTGATTTATCAAAAATGTAGGAGTTCCACTATCAAACCAATAATAATTTAGTTTTTTATCAAAAAGCGCATTTATTAAACTAAATGGATTAAATACTCGTGTTTCTCCTTCAGAAAAATGATAACCATCGTAATATTCTAACATTTTGTTAAATGCTTGTTCAACAGTTATTTCATTTTTTTGTGCAAATACTTCTAAATATGGTAATAATTGTGTTTGTAATTCATTTTCTGTTATTCCACATATTGCATCATAATCAGGTAATAATGATATTTTCTTTAAATTGTTTAGTGTAGAAAATATTGATAATTGTGAAAATTTGGTTATTCCTGTTATAAATGCAAATCGTAAATTTCCTTCATAATCTTTTATTACTTGATAAAATTCTTGAAGAAAATCTCTTGTCGCTTCTAATAATTCTGGTTTATCAAGTTTGTGTAACAATGGAGCATCGTATTCATCAATAATGATTACAGGTTTAGGTCCATTATTTTTCATTGAACGTTTTATTAAACCTCTTAATCTAGCACCTGGCGTTTTTTCATTTTCATTGTCGCCATATATTTCTGCATATTCATCAAGAAAAAGCATAAGATTATCTTTCATACTTTCAAGTGAACAATCTTTCAATGACGACATTGTAAAAAAGAAAACTGGATGTTTTATCCAATCTTTTTCTAAATCATAAATCTTAAGACCTTGAAACAATTCTTTGTTACCA